>JBAXXP010000002.1 GCA_037127815.1 bacterium | reverse complement strand
TATGCCATATCACTTAATATTATATCAAGTGGTGCACTTACTTGTTGAACTCGCAATAAATATTTATGAACTCTGAGTGAGGCCTTTGTGTTTTCTTATTGACGATATAATCAGGGTAATATTTCAGGAGAAGGAGAATTCGGATGGTAAATAAAAACCCCCGGCAAGCGCTAGCGCTTGCCGGGGGTATCGGGAATTAGAAACTACTAGGATTCAAACGAGTTTACCGTGGGCCGTCCATGTCGAGTGAGTCCATGATTTCCAAACTTCGCATGGTCTCAAATTGCTCTCGGGTCATGTAGGTGACAACATATCCCTTGCGAATGAAAGCGGCTGGCACCTCAGACAGTTCAGGAAAGGCATCAATCATTGCCAGACGAAACGTCCTATTGAACCAACCCATCTCCTCTCGTAGATTGAGTTGTTGATCACGAAGCTCATCGATTTCCTGAGCAAGAGCATTCTGTACATTGATGCTCGAGGATGACAATCGGCGAATCATATCATTTTGCTTATCGATAACGACTTGCGGCATACTCATGGTCAGCTCGTAGCAGTCCTTGTACGCGTGAACCAACTGTTTCAGGTAGTCCGTCAAGACTGCTCCTTCAAGCACGGTTTCGCCGTCTTGAACTTCCTCAAAAATACTCGAGTCAACTTTTGTGAGGTCAATCTCGGCGATTTTTTCAGTGGAGGTTTTTGCGGTTTTTTTGCCGGCTGTTTTGTCTGCTGTTTTTGATAACGTACTCATCTGTGTGTTGTTTTCTGGGGTGATAGAATTGACCTGGTATTAGCAAAAGGCAATCAACGTTTGTTGATAGCTTGAATTGAAAAGGAACCGGTTTGGTAGAACAATACCACTAAAAATTCATCTGTCAATAAATTTAGGCTGAATTATTGCCCGGCATGAATATGAAAGGAACGCACTATCTTGACTTCATTACTGATATCCCATAAACTAATTATATGAACGGACACGGCATTAATAAATTAAACCTTCTCAACCTCCTTAAAAATGGTGGAGATTTTGCTTGTGTTTTAGCTAAGAATAAATAGTAGACAGATACAAGCCAGCTCTTCACCAAAGGAGCTGGTTTTGTTTTGCCTAAACGAAGGAGGTGATACAAAAGAAAATCGTAAATAGTTCTTTAGAAACATAACACATCAACAACAACCCCAACATCATGAATCCTACAAATAAATATAAAGCATTTCCAAGTATAGAATTAGAAGATAGAAAATGGCCGTCTCGTCAGATCACAGAAGCTCCAATATGGTGTAGTGTTGATTTGCGCGATGGTAATCAATCTCTTGCAATACCTATGACGGTTTCTCAAAAGACAAAAATGTTTTTGTCGCTTGTTAAATGTGGTTTTAAGGAAATTGAAGTTGGATTTCCAGCAGCTTCACCTACGGAATTTGAATTTGTTCGTCATTTAATTGAAGAAGATTTAATTCCCTCCGATGTGACAATTCAAGTTTTGGTTCAAGCAAGAGAAGATTTAATAATTCAAACAGTTAAATCTTTACGAGGTGTTAGAAAAGCTATTATTCACTTGTACAATTCAACATCCCCAGCACAAAGACGTGTTGTTTTTGGATTAGAAAAATCGGACATTGTTAAAATGGCGATACAGGGTACAAAGTGGGTTAAGGAATATTCATCGAAACTATATGGAACAGAGATTATATTTCAATATTCACCAGAAAGTTTTTCTGCTACTGAGGTAGATTTTGCACTTGAAGTTTGTGAGGCTGTGATGGACATATGGCAACCAACTGTTGAGAAAAAGATGATTATTAATTTGCCAGATACTGTGCAAGTTGCAATGCCAAACATATATGCAGATCAAATTGAATGGTTTTGTAGGAACATGGCTCGCAGAGATTGTGTTGTTATAAGTGTTCATACACATAATGACAGAGGAACTGGAGTTGCTGCAACTGAGCTTGGAATTCTTGCTGGAGCAGATAGGGTAGAAGGAACTCTTTTTGGAAACGGAGAGAGAACTGGAAACTTGGATATTATAATTGTTGCACTTAATCTTTTTACTCAGGGTATTGATCCGGGTTTGGATTTTACAAATATTGATTCTTTGCGCGGTGTATATGAGTGTTGTACAAATATGACTGTGCCACAACGCCATCCATATAGTGGGGAATTAGTATTCACTGCTTTCTCAGGTTCACATCAAGATGCTATTAGAAAAGGTCTTAATGCAAGAGAATCAGAAAATTCAATTGTGTGGGATGTTCCATATCTTGGTATTGATCCAAAAGATATTGGTCGTAGATACGATGAAGTTATAAGAGTTAACGGTCAATCTGGAAAGGGTGGTGTTGCTTATTTATTGGAGAATGAATGCAATATTCATTTACCAAAGGATATGGTTAGGGAATTTGGCGTAGTTGCTGGAAAGGAAATTGATGCACTTTGCCAAGAGGTAACAGCTGATGATTTGAGAAAAATGTTGTGGAAGGAATATATTGAAAAGAAATCACCTCATAAACTTTTGAATTTCTATTTTGTAGATGATGTTAAGGGCTGTAGTTGTACCGCCCTAATTGAATCGGACAATAATGAAAGAATTGATTTATCAGGAACTGGAAATGGCCCTATTGATGCTTTTGTTAATTCATTGCGTACAAAAGGTATTGCTGATATCAGTGTTATTAATCAATTTGAGCACGCATTAAGTGAAGGGGCAGAAGCAGAAGCTATTGCATATGTACAAGTTAGATTTGCTGATGGAAGTATTAAATGGGGAGCGGGAGTTGATAATAGTACGCCGCTAGCATCTGTTAGAGCTGTCATTAGTGCGTTGAACCGGTAAGTTTTGCTTTTTGAAATATAAACAAAAACAGACCTTAATATTATTTAACCACCGGCCCGAAGGGCCGGTGGTTTCTCTTTATAAATTTGGTATTCCTCTCTATTTTTTTAATGATATACTTCTGTTATGAAAATACATCCCGAAGTTACAATAGGACATGTTCACCTTACCGTTGCCAACCTTGATAGAGCGTTGGGCTTTTATAGAGATATATTAGGATTTGAAGTGACGACCAAATATGGAGACTCTGCAGTTTTTCTTTCAGCTGGTGGATATCATCACCATATTGGTTTAAATACTTGGTCAGGCCCTGGGGCTACACCTCCACCAAAAGGTCATAGCGGCTTATATCACTTTGCTATTTTGTACCCAACTAGGAAGGAACTAGCGGGAGCGTTGAATCGTTTGATTAATGCAAAGTACCCAATAACTGGCTCTGCTGATCATGGGGTTTCAGAAGCCTTGTATTTAACAGATCCAGATGGTAATGGTGTCGAGTTGTATGTGGATCGACCTCGTTCTGAATGGAAAGTTAAGAATGATGGGGAAGTTGAAATGGTTACCGAAGCACTGGACATTGATGATTTACTAAGTGAGTTAGAATAAACAAAACAGGCCCCGACACATGTGTCGGGGCCTGTTTTGTTTCCATACCTATTTGCTATTTGAACTTACAAACAAAAATTCTTGGATATAAATATATATTTTGAACAGATGTTGAAACAACAAGATCAAGAGTCTTAATAGTATCAAATTTAGAATCTTCCAACGCCTTCTCTAAAACTTTGTATTCAGTTGTACAGATTACCAACGTTCCATCCGCATTCAATGTCTCTTCACAATACTTTACAAAAGTACCGTAAAGACTATCTAGATTCACCTTGCTAGAAATTTGCATTCCAAAAGGTAAGTCGGATGCGATAACATCAAATTTTCCAAGATGGGGTTTGTTATAAATATCTGCAGTTTGTAAATGAATTTGTTTTATCAAACCCGCCTTCTTTATATTTAGTATCGCAAGCGCATTACTTTTACCATCGATATCAAATCCTATTAATTTCAAATCTGGATTAGAAATGCCAGCTTCAATTAAAAGAGTCCCGCTTCCTGAGAAAACATTCAAATATGATTTTGCAGTTTCAAGATTACAAAATGTATTCATCGCATATGCAATTGTAGGATTCAGCCCTCCTTTAATATTTGCAACTCTATAGTTTCTAAGTGATAGAGGCCTTGGAGAAAGTCTAACACCAACTTCCCAAATAAGACTTGGTTTGTTGATATAAATTTCCATATCAGCATCCTCAGTATTATTTAGTTTGTAAGTGGTTGTAATATAATTTTGAATTTCCTTTACCTCCTTAGTATCTGATCCTGCACATCTTAGTCTAAAACTCTTAAATGGAGTCTTCAAACTTTCTTGTTTGATTTTATTTAAGCGGGACTTTTCAGCTGGGGTAAGAGGGGTCTTACTTTTCCTTGGTTTTACGTCCTCAACTTTATTTCTTCCAAGAGCAATTTCAACAAGGTCCCCAATAGTTGCCTTGTGATTTGAAATATAGAATGGATTGTACTTTTCACCTCTTCTTATTACATAGGCATTAAGTACGCCTCTAAGTAATAGAACGTTTTGAAAATTTGGGATGTAGTCAAGAAATAGCTTATCTTCACCTTGTTCTGCAATGTTAAGTTCTGGATATTTTGCCAACTCATCAAGTACAGTTGCCTTAAGTCCTGGAATAAGTGTTATTTTAATAAGAATAGGCTCAATTACAGGGGCTACTTTAGGAGCAGCTGGTGCCACGATTTTTGACTTAGGTGTTGGTGATTTAGTTCTATATAACATAGTTGGCAAATAGTACATCATTTTTACGATTTTGTATAGACCTCGAGTCATTCGCGGTATTTGTCATCTCTCAATTGTAACCAATCCCAATATGATATAATAATAGGTATGACAACAAACCAAGAATTAGCAGGTATGCAAGAATTCGGTCCACAACTTCCATCAATGGATCAAGTTATTGAAGTTATAAAATTACACGGTGCTGAGGCAAAAGAATCAAAAGATACCATGTCTTTGTGGATGACAGAGCAACAAGAGCTATCTGATAAATCCACCAATAGGTATTCAAGAATTGAATTTAATATAAATTTAATAAAAATATATTTTGAATCAGGATTAATGAAGGATGCCAATGAAGTGGCATATGATACTTGGGATATGATTAATAATGAAATGCCGAAAGAAGGAGAAAGTTCATCCCCAGAATTTAGTGCTGTATATGATGATCTTCTGGAATTAAATATTCAAATCACAGCAGCTATAGAAAATAAACAATAGGTGGAAGTAGCAAAAATCGATAATAAAAAACACAAAGTAATCCTTCATATAGATGGAGATGCTTTTTTTGTGGGGGTGGAGATTGCAAAGAATCCAAAGCTTAGAGGTCTCCCCGTTGTTACTGGTGAGGAAAGGGGAATTGTATCCGCACTTTCATATGAGGCAAAGGCACTCGGAATAAAACGAGGGATGCCAATTTTTAAAGTACAAAGAGAGTATCCGAGTGTTCATATTTTGCCGGGGGACTATAAGTCCTATGTTAAATATTCAACAATGATGTTTGATATTGTTCGCAGGTATGTCGACGACGTAGAAGAGTATAGTATTGATGAATGCTTTGGCGATTTAACTGGCTTAGATAAACCACTTGGCATGACGTATAAAGAAATTGCTGAGAAAATTAAAAAGGAAGTAAATGAGGAGCTTGATTTGTCAGTTTCTATTGGGCTCGCTCCAACAAAAGTTCTTGCAAAGGTTGCTTCCAATTGGGTTAAGCCAAATGGTTTAACGGTGATGGAGCCAGATTCTGCCCCAGATTTTCTAGTGAAAGTTCCAATAGGAAAAATCTGGGGCATCGGTCCAAAAACCGCCGAGCTCCTAATAATGAAGGATATAAGAACAGCCAGAGACTTCTACGATAAAAGTATTGAATGGGTTAGATTAATACTATCAGCTCCGTATGAGGTTATTTGGCAAGAGCTTCATGGGGTAATGATAAATGAAATAAATAGTGAGGTGAAGGACTCGTATTCATCGATACAAAAAACCAGAACATTTCACCCTCCCACAAATGACAAAACTTTTTTATGGTCACAGCTTTCAAAAAATATTGAGGAGGCTTGTAGAAAAGCAAGACACTATAAATTGGTACCAAAAAAGATTTCATTGTTTCTTAAAACTCAAGAGTTTGAATTTGCAACAGGCTCAGTGCACCTTCCTGTTCCTTCAAACTCACCTGAGATATTATTACCATTAATGTATGCAGAGTTTGAAAGAATGCATACAAGAGGTGTGATGTATCGTACAACTGGAGTGACCTTGCAAGACTTAACACAAAATTTTGTACCACAAGCTGATTTGTTTGGAGGAACTAATAAGGCGGATAAGTTCGATTTAATTCATAAGCAATTAGATTCACTGGAAGACAAGCTTGGAAAGCGCGTTGTGTATCTTGCTTCAACTCACAATGCACTTGAAAATAAAGCTGGTGGAACAGATTCTGAAGATTTGGATCGGGACTTACTATTCTTATAGAAAATATATTCCCCGCACATTGCTGTGCGGGGAATATGTCCGAATGTATAGGTACGTGCCTATAAAAACGTACTTAGCAAAAATCCATTTCTTCGTAGAAAAGACATCCAAGAAGGCTTTGTTTTTTTGCCCACCGTACAATTGAGCTGTCATATGAACTTGTATGTTCAAAGGCTTTGATTGCTAGGTATTCTCGAGTCCATTCGCGAACCTGACCCTCATTAAGAAGTTCCTTGATTACTTGTGCATAATCATTTGGATCGGTGACTACAGTAACAGAAGCCCCATTTTGAGCTGCTGCCCGAATAAGTGCTGGTCCACAAATATCAATATTCTTGAACCCTGGCGCTTTCTTGAAGTCAGGGAGGTTCATTACAACCATGTCAATAGGCATAATTCCATAGGTTTCCAAATCCTCCATATCGCCAAGCCTCTCACGATTGGCAATGATTCCCACCAAAATATTGGAATCGAGTATTTTCATTTGCCCATTCAATATTATTTCTGTAAAACGGGAATCATCTACAGGTTTGCATGGTATACCAAGCAACTTAAGTCTGGCCGCAGTTTTGCCAGTTGAAATAATATTCCAACCACTATTGATTAATTGTCCAAAGTCCTCAACGGCCGTTTCATCTTCGACGGAAATAAGAACGTTTTTTTTAAATTTAACACTCATAATGTTTGTTTGTTTTGCGAATTGTTTTGTCAAGATTCTAGCCGGTTGGCTACCTATATAGAAGTAACAAGATATCCACTCGGATCTCTCTAATTAGCATGGTAGCACTAAAACGCCCTCTGTAAAGAGGGCGTTTTAGTTATCTGAAGATAGATTTATTAAATAGACTTGATAATCTTTCTACTTTACAAACATCTTTGTTAACCATCCAAACAAACTAAATGCATTTTCATTTTGAGTTACATAATTTGTCAGCTTTGTCTGTTCACCTTCTAATACCTTAATTTGGGCATCAAGCGCAGTACGATCAGTGTTTGTTGCTGCCTTATCAAGAAGTAATTTAAGCTGAGCGATATTTGCTGTTGTCGTTGCCATCTCATCCTTAATTACATTCAGATTTCTATAATCACTTCCAAAGAAGAATTTACTTATAGAACCTTTTTTCTCAACCTTTTCTATTGATGATGCTGTAGTAGTTGCTGAATCATTTTGATTTCTAGCAATCTCTCTTACTTTGCTTCCGATACCACCTTCTCTGTCTGCAACACTTAATAATGATTTAACAAAAGTTGCTACCGTACTGCGATGATCCTCTGATACGGACTTACCGTTACTGTCTTCTTTATTTGTACTTGAGGCTGTAGTGGAAGACTTTTCAGAGCGCCTACCGTCAGAAAATTGTTTTGTGTTGTTCCCATTATTTTTCTCAACAGATCTAATTTCCATTTTGTTTTGTTCTTTAATTTGGACTGCTGATGTGGCTGACGAGCTACCGTTTGTCTGACGATAAAGTTCAGACTGATTGTTTTCGATTTTATTCTTCTCCATTTCTCTTTCTGTGCTTGTTGATTCAAATTGCTCGTTCTTATTTGAATTTTCGTTCAATTCTTTTTGACTGTTCTCGCCTCTTGATTGAGACTCTGCGTTAGCAAGGGAAAAGCTTGAGACTAATAATGCAATAGCTAGGGTTGATAATATTTTCTTCATGTTTTATGTATGTTTAAAATTTTAAAGCCGATGTCTAATTATACCACCGATTCCTATAGTCAAGAGTTATTTTTGCACAACCAAGTTTATTTCCTAGGTGCTTATTACTTGGCCAAGAGTTGTGAATTTCTTTGTTTGCTTAAAAAAAACTGTGCTATAATTTATGCATTAAAAAATAATAAAAATTAAAATGGCTAAAGGGAATAACGCTCAAGGTAAGAATAAGAAAAAAATGAAGGCAAAGAAGATTGTAATAAAGCCTTAGATAAAAAAGACCCGGCCGGCGCCTTCGCGCCGGCCGGGTCTTTTTTATATTTAAGTACATAATTCCATATGCTATAATCATACATAGTAATGAAAAAAAACAAGAGAGAAAAAAAGGAAAATCCGAGTCTATTTGGTACTCTAAAGCCATACTCATCACTGATCTCCTTACTCGTTATACTAACTATTATTGCAAATGGTCTTACGTTGCTTGTTCCAAAAATAATCGCTAGAGCTATTGATACATATGCAAAAGGTTCTTTTGATATTAATGTTGTAACTTTAGAATTTTTCACAGTAGCGATTTTGATATTTATCTTTACATACCTTCTTGGTGTTGCCCAAATTTATACTTCTGGCAGAGTAGCAAGAGACCTTAGGAGAAAATTAATGGCCAAGATATCCGTTCAGGATTATTCATATATTCAGAAGGTGACACCGTCAAAACTTCTAACAAACTTAACATCGGACATTGATAATATTAAAACCTTTGTCTCTCAATCCGTTTCTTCGGTGGTCTCATCTATATTTTTAATAGTTGGTTCGATGACCCTTCTTTTGCTTATAAACTGGAGGTTAGCCCTTGCTGTTCTTTCTGTGATTCCAATAATTGGATTCACATTTTATTTCGTTTTTTCCAAAGTTAGAAAACTTTTTAAAAAATCACAAGAAGCAATTGATGCACTGAACAAAGTAATCAATGAAAGTATACTTGGTTCTGCATTAATTAGATTATTGAATTCACATGATTATGAATATCAAAAGTTTTTAATCGTAAATACTGAAGCAAAAAATATTGGATTAAGAATCTTAGGTCTATTTGCAGGGCTTGTTCCAGTAATTACATTTTTTACAAATATCGCAACACTTATAATATTAACACTTGGGGGTCATTATGTAATTGCAGGTACGATGACTCTTGGAAGCTTCAGTGCTTTTAATAACTATTTGATTATTTTAATTTTTCCCATAATGATTCTTGGTTTTACTAGTGCTGTTATTGCGCAAGCTACACCTTCTTGGGAGAGAATTTCAGAAGTCTTAAATGAGCCTAGGAAAAAAGACACAGGAACAACAGTTGCAAATATTGACGGTAATGTTTGTGTTAAGCACGTTTCTGTTACGCTAGGAAATAAGATGATTCTAAAAGATGTATCCTTTAGTGTAAAAGCTGGGACAAAGACAGCAATCATTGGTCCAACAGCTGCTGGCAAGACTCAATTGCTATATTTACTCATTGGATTATTTTCTCCAAACTCTGGAATTATTGAATATGATGAAAGGGATATAGATTTTTACAGCAAGGAATCTCTACATAAACAAGTAGGGTTTGTATTCCAAGATAGTATAATGTTCAATTTAACTCTAAGAGAAAATATTGCTTTCAGTAACACTGTAAAGGATGAAGATCTAGAAAAGGCTATTCAGACAGCAGAACTTTATGACTTTATAGATAGTCTCCCAAATAAACTCGATACTATAGTTTCAGAAAGAGGAACCAGTCTTTCTGGTGGTCAAAAGCAAAGAGTCATGCTTGCTCGTGCACTTGCTTTAAATCCAAAAGTCTTGCTACTAGATGATTTTACAGCCAGAGTGGACAATACAACTGAAAAAAAGATTTTGAAGAATATTGAAAGGAATTATCCAGGTATTACTCTAATATCAGTTACTCAAAAAATCGCTCCCATTGAAAACTATGATGAAATTATTCTACTGATGGATGGGGAGATTTTAACCACTGGTACACATGAGGAGCTTATGAAGACTTCTCCAGAATATGTTCAGATTTATGATTCTCAGCAAAGTACAAATAATTACGAAAGTACAAACAAACATGAAATACCAGCTTAATAAAACAGAAAAAAAAGACAGAAAGGTGAGTTTGTGGAGTGCTTTTAAGAAAATGAAATCCTTCATTAAGGGAGAAAAGCGTAATTTAATAATGGCTTTAATCGCTACAATAGTCACTTCATCTGCTGCCCTAGTTGCCCCGCTTATAATTGGTTATACAATAGACAATTATATTCAAAAAGGTAACTACAGAGAAGTTCTATTAACAGCTGTATTATTATTCATAATTTATTTCATTGGATTATTTTCGAGTTATATACAGACAACAAGAATGGGCGGAGTCGGAAGAAGGATTTTATTCAATTTACGTAATACTGTTTTCAATAAGCTTCAGGAGTTGCCCTTGGTTTTCTTTAATCAAAATAAAGTCGGAGATTTAATTTCTCGTATTAATAATGACACAGACCAACTGAATCAATTTTTCTCTCAGGCTTTGATGCAATTCATGAGAAACTTTTTCTTGATAGTTGGTGCTGGAATATTTCTTCTTGTGTTGAATCCTAAGCTTGGTATAGTAGCTTTAATTCCAGCGATTCTAGTTTTTATTATTTCAAGAATTATTTCTGGTTGGGTGAAGAAAAAAAATCTAGAAAATTTACAAAGTCTTGGAGGAATGAGTGCTGAGATTCAAGAAAATATAGATAATTTTAAGGTTGTTGTTGCTTTCAATAGAATGGATTATTTTCGCAAAAAGTTTGACAATGTTAATGAAACAAATTTCAAAGCTAACTTTGGTGCTGGTATTGCAAATAACTTGTTTACACCAATATATAGTTTGGCATCAAATATTGGTCAACTTCTTGTTTTAGTTTATGGTATTTATCTTATTTCCGCTGGACAGCTTACCATTGGTTTGCTGATTGGTTTTATGCTTTATACAACAAGCTTTTATGGGCCATTGCAACAGCTTGCTTCTGTGTGGTCATCTCTACAGCAGGCGCTTGCCGGCTTAGATAGAATATCGGAAATTCTTGTCCTTAAATCAAATCTAGAGGTTTTAGATCTAACAAAAGAAGATAAACAGAAGGGTATTCCATCCGGAAATTTACCCACAAAAAATGAGAGCCTTATTATCGAGTTTAAAAATGTTTCATTTGGTTATCCTGATGGAGGGAGCGTGTTAAGTAATATTAATCTTAAATTTGATAAAGGAAAGACCTATGCACTTGTAGGTCCAACTGGCGGAGGAAAGACAACAACAGCTTCCTTAATGGCTAGATTATTTGATCCAACAGAAGGAACGATTTTTCTAGACGGCATTGATATTAGGTCGTATCAGCCAGCAGATAGAGTTAAAAAAATTGGTTTTATTCTACAAGAACCATTCCTTTTTTCAGGTACAGTTAAAGATAATATTATTTATGGTAATGACAATTATGCGAACTATTCAAATGAAATGCTTCGCGATGAACTTGAAAAAGCTGGATTATCAAAGTTGTTAGCAAGATTTGAAAACGGTCTTGATTCTAAAGTGACAACATCAGGTGATGGTATTAGTTTGGGACAGAAACAATTAATTGCGTTTATTCGTGCAATTTTGCATAAACCAGAGATTTTAATTTTAGATGAGGCAACAGCAAACATTGATACTGTAACCGAGCAATTATTGGAAGAAATACTTATGAAGCTTCCGTCTGAAACTACAAAAGTAATTATTGCCCACAGGCTAAATACAATAGATAGGGCCGATGAAATTTGTTTTGTAAATTCTGGAACAATAACCGTTGCTGGTTCAATGGAACATGCTGTGAAGATGCTTATGCATGGCGGGCATAATTAGCTTTTATTTGGGGTCAGGCACCATGGTGCCTGACCCCAAATATATGATACAATAAGTGTATGGAAAACCCTGGAGAAAAATGTGCAGTATTTGGAATCTATGGTAAAGGTCTAGACGTAAGCCGTCTGACCTTTTTTGGTTTATACTCTCTACAACATAGAGGGCAGGAGAATTCAGGAATTGCAACAACAGATGGGGAAGAAATATTTTGTCATAAAGGAGTTGGATTAGTATCGCAAGTCTTCAATGAGAAAATAATACAAAGTCTACCAGGATACATTGGAATAGGTCACAATAGATATTCAACCTCGTCAGGTGCCGGAGTTGAGTACGCACACCCCATAGAAACTTCTGACAAGACAATCACCTTGGTGCACAATGGAAACCTACCTAGCACAACGCTATTAACAAAGTTTTTGAAGGATAGGGGAATAGAATTGCAAAAAGCTTCCGACTCTATGATAATCACAGAAGCACTGCACGCCCTTGTTACTAAAGGTAAAACAATAGAAGATGCTATAGAAGAAATTTTCCCGCTAATGACGGGATCTTTTTCTATATTAATAATGACTAAGAATAAGTTGATTGCACTTAGAGATCAATATGGAATTAGACCACTATCTATTGCCAAGTTAAATGGAGGCTTTGTTTTTGCATCAGAAACCTGCGCCTTTCATCCAATTGGTGCAACTTTTATGAGAGATGTGAATCCAGGAGAAATGGTTGTTGTAGATGAGAGCGGGCTTAAGATAAAACAAATCGTAAAAGGAATTCAGAAGCTGGATATTTTTGAATTCGTATATTTTTCCCGACCTGACAGTACTTTGCTTGGCAAGTCAATTTATGATGTTAGAAAGAATTTTGGAAAGCGCTTAGCAGAGGAGTATTTAATTGATGCAGATGTTGTTATACCAATTCCTGAGACTTCAATTCCTGTTGCTATAGGTTATGCAAATGCATCTGGAATTCCATTTGAAATGGGAATTATTAAAAGTAGATATATTCACAGAACTTTTATCGAACCAGAACAGCATATTAGAGAACAGGGTGTTAAGTTAAAACTAGCACCACTTAAAGAGATGATTGAAAATAAAAGGGTTATTGTTGTCGATGATTCAATTGTTAGAGGAACTACATCTCGCCAAATTGTTAAAATGCTTTTTGAAACGGGCGCAAAGGAGGTTCACTTTGTTATAAGTTCTCCGCCAGTTAAATATCCAGATTTTTATGGAATAGATTTACCAAAGCAATCTGACTTACTTGCATCTAAAATGAGTATTGAAGAGATGAATAAATATTTAGGTTCTACATCTTTAAATTTTCTGTCCTACGATGGAATGATAGAATCAACTGGACTTAGCGAATCACTATTTTGCACATCATGTTTTAATGGAAAGTACCCAATTGATTTAAGAGAGAGAAAGGATGAGGTTTCGTACGAATAATCAGGGTCCATACACTGTAGTACATGAGTTCTGTGTGATATAATATTTCTATGACTGAAAATGTAGAAAATGAAATACCAGCTTTGGTGCCAACTACAGTTGAACCATTGTTGGAAAAAGCAAAGGATCCATCTTCAGAACTAGAACAAAAGGATATTCTTGTTAGACATATTACAATTAGTATTACAACTGTAATTGTGCTAATGGGACTTTTGTTTTGGGTCACCCCTTTCTTCACTGATATATTTTTATATCCTCAAAAATATTTTAATCTAGAAGGAGCGGGTACTGGAGGAGGAATGTTCACTAGTTTCTCTGCTTCTGGATTTGAAGCATTGATATTGTTGATTTCTGCCTATATAACTACAGTACTTATTGGTTATATAGTGTATCTTCTTTTAACATCAACAACGCGAGCAGAGCTTATCTCTTCATATAAGACAAAAAAACTACTAGGTTCAAAGATGGAGCTTGAGGAAATATATGAAAATGCACCAATACCATATTTAACAATTAACGAAGAAGGTGAAATACATGGATGTAATAAATCTGCTCTAAGATTTTTTGGAGTTATACCAGCCGAAATTTCAGGAAAAAATTTCTTTTTTTATACAGCAGAAGAAGATAAGGAACTGGGTGAGAAATTCCTTAATTTTTACAAATCTAATCTACCAATCAATAAGGAGGAAATTAGAATGATAACAAAAGAAGGTTCAGTTAAATGGGCTTCAATTTCAATATTTCAAAGTAAAGATTTTTCAACAGGTAAGAAAAGTGGTTTGGTTACAGTTTTTGATATAACAGAGCAAAAGCAATTGGATCAAGCAAAGACAGAATTCGTCTCCTTAGCTTCACATCAATTGAGAACACCTCTTGCAACAATTAAATGGTATACAGAAATGCTTTCATCTGGAGATTTAGGTGTCTTAACAGATAAGCAAAAAGAATATTTAGGTAGAATGGCTAGGGTTAATAAAGATATGGTTGATTTAGTAGAGACTTTATTAAATGTTTCAAGAATAGAAATCGGTACACTTGCAATAACAAAAGAATCTACAAATGTGCCCCTAATTGTTGATGGAATTATCGTTGAACTTGCGTCGCAAATTGATGCAAAGAAAATCGTATTTAATAAGAAATACAATAATGCATTATCAAATGTGAATAGTGATCCAAAACTTCTCAGAATTGTTATTCAAAACCTGATTACAAATGCCATTAAGTACAATAGAGACGGCGGAAGTATAACAATTGATTTGCAGGATGGAGTAAGTCTAGATCAAGGAGAAATAAGCGTAACAGATACTGGTCTGGGAATTCCAAAGGATCAGCAAAACAGAGTTTTTTCAAAGCTGTTTCGTGCGAAAAATGTACAGGATGTTAGTAGTAGCCAAAGTACTGGACTTGGTCTATATCTTGTTAAATCAGTTGCTGAGGCACTTGGCGGAAGTATTAGTTTTGCATCAGAGGAGAATGTTGGCTCAACTTTCACTTTGAGGTTATAATATATTAACAAAAATATGCGAATTTTTAAAAAATACAAAGAGGAAGGAATCTCAAAACTGATAGGGGGGGGCTCTAGATCTAGGTTCAAGAAAGCTGGCTTCACTCTAATTGAACTTCTGGTGGTTATTTCAATTATTGCTTTGCTTTCATCTGTTGTTTTGGCTTCAGTAAATACAGCGAGACAAAAGGCTCAGATATCAAAGGTGAGAAGTGATATGGAGGAATTTGCCAAGGCCTTGGAGTTATATAGGACAAGTTTTGGATCATATCCGAAATTTCCTCTAGGCTCTTGGCTTCAAGATCAGTACCAACTTGGTGTACCCGCATCTACCTTAACTGAAGTTACTGATAATGTAAGCGCTTTACTTAAAACAAAAAAGCTATATATGGGTGATTTGACTAAATCACTAATCTCTCTTCCTAAGTTGGGTTATATGTATATAGCTTATGTCACCGATCCTGTTGAGTTATCGGAGTATTTTTCACGCTACTACTCTTGCGGTGGTATTAAAACATTTAATAATTATTATATACAAATTTATCTTCAAGATATTGATAGTCAATTGTATGGTCAACCTTCTTTTCCATTTACGAGTTCCTACTGGAATAAGGAAATAATAGATTGGGGAGAAGGGCCTTCTGAATTAGGTGATTATTGCATGGGAAACTGATTTAACTACTTACCTTGGCCAAAACCCCAAATTAAGGCTATAATATAACCATCATGGAACAACAAAACACAACAAATCAAACTGATGCAAATCTAGACGTAAACACAGCTGCTGAGCCGGCAGTAACTATTAAGAAAAAAGTATTAGTAATTGATGATGACGAGAACCTTTCTTCCGTTTTAGTAGATAAACTAAACTTCTCAGGTTTTATCGCTGAATCAGCTGGAGACGGAGTAATTGGTCTAAAGAAAGCATTTGAAATAAAGCCAGACGTAATTTTGCTTGACGTAAAAATGCCAAATATGAGTGGTTGGGAGACATTAGAAAAACTAAGAACTGATCCTTGGGGAGAACATGCAAAAGTTATGATGCTTACATCAATTGATAAGCCAGAGAGTGTCGCTCATGCAATGGAGCAGGGAACTACCGTTTTTCTAGTTAAAACAAACTACACCTTAGATCAAATTGTGGAGAAGGTGAAGGAGGTTTTAACTATGTAATCATTTTCGGATTTCTTGCATTATAATTCTTAAACTTTTTTACTTATAGTGATATAATATTACTATGTTTTTGAATATCGAAAAAAAACACTCGAACATGGACAATGACAGAATCTTAAAAAATAAAGGTTCTGTTACTTTTGTTTTCTATTTTATAATAGGTCTTACACTACTTGCGGTAGCTGCATACTATATTGGTATAAATGAGCAAGGAAAGCTATTTCAATCTATAGTAACTAAGAAGCAACAACAAGAAGATGCTGTACTTAGAGGCCCAATTACAGATCAAAATCCCGCAGGTTCAGAAGCTCCGACAGTTGAGGAAGTTGCAATCAAAAGTCTTATAGATTCGCCAATTACTGTGCTTAAAAATATTAAAAATTCAGTCAACACTGCAAAGACTGTTGCAGGCGGTGGAATAAACAGTGGTGTTGGTGCTATTGGCAAGATCACGTTTGGAGAAGGTGTTGATCCAAATTCATCTGATGTCTCAAATATTATCATGGCAGCAAGTGGCTCTCAGTATCTAATTAAAACCAATAATGATAAGAATGGTGTAAATATTACCTTATCAAATGGAGAGGCGATGGGGGATGTTTGCTACAACACGCCAACAGAAAGACTTTGTTTCCCATATTATAAGCTAGATAAAATTTGGGCTATCGGCGATTTAAATAAAGACGGCATAAATGATGCTGTAATTTCTATATCTGCAACTGAAAATGGTACAGCAAACAAAACTATAACAAATAATTTTTATACTCTGCTTTCAGAAGCTCCAATTGCTGTCGTTGCTCCCGCTCCAGCGGTTAGTTCTTCAAGCTCTATAATTTCTGTACCTTTACCTCGATACACTATCGTCCCATTTAATTATGGTGTATATTCGCCATCAATCTCATCAGTAGAAATTAGTGATAACGTTGCAACATTGATTGGAGGTTTTTATGTGAGTGGCGATAAGATTGGTAAGCCATCGGTCAATAAGGTGATTAGATATGATGTTGCAACTAGCACATCTATAGAAGGTGGCGACTCATCTGTTGCCACCAGTCCAGCGGTCCCTTTTATATATTCTATGCGCAAAATTGCAGAGGCGAGGTTATTTAAAGAACAATCTGAAAGTACATCAATTTGGTATCCGTATAATTATGCATATAAAGGTCTAAATTTTTCATTCCGTGCTCCAGATACTTGGCAAAGAAAGGAGAACTTTGATAAGGGTACGATGATAACATTTACAGAGCCAGAGGGTAGAACAATAGTATTTAGTACATTGTCGATAATGGGAACTTGTGCAGAATATACTTTTGGATTAAGTAATTCAACAAGTGTCAAAGTTAAAAGTTCCGAGTTTATTGATCTAGGTCAATTTGGTGTTGGTTCATATATTAAATACGCGGTAACTTCTGGGGGTGATAGCACATATCATGCGGATATTTGTGTAAGCGATAAAAATGGAGATAGGAGCATTTTTGGATTGTATGCAATAGCAAAGGAAGATAGTAGTCCATACTTTTCAATTTTCGATAAGATATTTAGTACTTTCAAGATTAATTAGCAACCTCTTTACAAATGGCATATATGTGCTAATATCCAGATATAAATAAGCCTATGAATATCGCTACAAACAAATACATTAAAAATGCCACTTTCCCATTTGTAATTTCTATGGCTATTTTTGCTATTATGTTTGTTGCTGTGCCTTTTAATAAGGTAGAGGCATGTGGCGGTTCTTATGATTATAATTACGGGGGGTATGGCGATTACAGTGGTTGTGGGGGTAGCAATAACTATTCGTACTATTCTTCTGCATCAAACTACAATCAGCCGTATCAATATCAAAGTTATCCTCAAATAACCTACGTACCAAATCAAACTAATAATAATGGTATAGGTCAGCCATATCAATTTCAATATTATCCTCAGATAGTTTATGTGCCAAATAACACATCGAACAATGGCATAAGCACTACAATGGATACTTTTGGAAAACAGACTCCTGTTTATAATACTACGTACGGTAATTCAAATAGTGGCAACGTTGGTGTATATGGTGGTATAGGTCAAACTACAGCAACCGCAGCGGGCACAGCGGCAATCTCTCTTTACTATCAAGCAAGTACTGGTTATCCTGCTTATGTAAACAATGGCTATGGTAATAATGGCAACAATAGTGGATATGGGTATCAAAATCAAAATTATTATTCCAACTCAAACTCATATTATCAATACGGTAACGGACAGTTTATAAGGACTAACTAGTCAAATTCAGTTATTTGTTGTGCATCGTGAATTTAGCCGTACTGCTTTAATTTTCCCTAAGTAAAAGTCATTTTTTCTGATATAATCAATCTATGTTAGATTTTCTAATCAAACCAATAATAGACTCAATGCCTTATTTTGCATCAATGGGCGTTCTTGTTTATTTGATAGTTTTTATAATTTCAGGTCTAGAATCAAGTCCTGTTGGAGCCGTATTTCCAGGAGTTATTGTGATGCTTTATTTTGGCTCAGTAATTTCTCAGGGCTATATGCATTTTTTCCCATGTGTAATTGCCTCAATAATAGGTGCGACACTTGGTGATATGATTAGTTATTCCCTGGGTAAATACGGCAGAAGATTCTTCAAGGATCATCATAGATATTTAAGTACAAAAAATCTGAAGGTGGGGCATTCTTTTTTTGATAAATATGGGGCAAAAAGCCTTGTTATGGCCAGATTTATTGGCCCAATACGTCCCGCTGTTCCAATAGTAGCAGGGACAACTGGTATGGACTTCAAGACATTTAACCTATGGAATATTGTCGGTGCAACAGTTTGGTCTGTCGCTTATTTAATGCTTGGAGTTTTGGTTGGTAGAAAATGGCATCTATTTGGAAAATATTTCTCTGAGGTTGGACTTATCCTTTCTGTAATAGGTATAGTTGCATTCCTGTGGTGGTTAAAAATAGAAAGAAAGAAAGTGGTTGGAATCTAGGGTACAAGAAGAGGTTTGAGATATTGTAATATATAGACAGTCGCTGGAATATTCCGCGTAAAATTAAAAGTAGGGTAATTCTTTACCTTTTCTTTATCGTGACTTTATGTCTATTTGATATAGTTTCTTGGTGCTAAAATTTAATGAAAGAAAGAAATCTGGGAATCGTGTGATTTTGCGAGTGTATGAGAATGGTTTTGCATTGCTTATTTTTGTCATAATAGTATCAATGTCATTACTTTTGATGATGATAAAATACTCTGAAAATCAGAAGAAAATTGCTGATAATGTGAGAGAAATAATAAAGTCAGAAAGGGCTTTGCAGAGCTCTTTTTTGTGTGTTGGACAGATTTCAAATATCTTAGCAAAGTATCCATCATTAAACACTGATTTAATTGACTATCTACAGAGATTGGAAATAAATTCACCTATAGACAATAATTATTGGATACACAACGTCGGGGCA
Source organism: bacterium (assembly GCA_037127815.1). Lineage (NCBI taxonomy): Bacteria > bacterium. The sequence goes on along the minus strand of JBAXXP010000002.1, from coordinate 195,270 downwards.
AATGGTAATGGTATGGGAGTCATTGGTCAGGTAGATGCAAATATCTCTAGGTATTCAATAAATGGTAGAAGTGGCTCTGAAAACTACAATTGCAAAGTGATAGAATTGAAAGCTTGTGATGTAGGCTCCGGTTGCAGCTATAGATCTATAATAGAAGGTTACAGCACCCTCGGTGTTTTAAGTGTTGGTGGGGTAGGAAAAGATCAATTTGTAGATGAGGGTAATCGTTCAAGGATATATGTAGAGTGGAGATTGGATGAATATAGGTCATATATTAGTAAACTACATCTCATAAATAACTTTATCGATTCTTTAGAAAATATTTAGAGATTCTTTATGTTGCTTTGATACGATTTGAACATGAATAAAATAAATGTAATTGGAAGAGCTGTTCCTGTGACGCGTAATCAAAGCGTGGCACAAAAGACCGCTATTTCAAATTTTTTGAAGAAGTATAAGTTTGTGAAGAAAAATACTAATGTATCCAGTACAGTTGGTGCTACTGCTGGTTTTACTTTGATAGAGGTTTTAGTGGTAATTGGAATTCTGGCAATTCTTGCAACTGTTGTTTTGGTCGCAGTGAATCCTGCCAAGCAATTTAAGACAGCAAGAGATTCTCAACGTACCGCAAATGTTGCATCAGTTCTAAATGCAGTGAGTCAAAACATTGCAGATAATGGTGGGGTATTCAGTTGTAATGGGGAGGCAAAAAATATACCAACAACATTTGAGCCTATGAAGAGTGGAGTTGGGGCTGGAGTGTTTGATATAGCGGATTGTATTTCCCCGACCTATATTTCCTCATTACCCTTTGATCCAAAGAAAACAGGCGCCTTCTGGGAGACTCCAGACAGCTATGATACAGGATATCTGATACTTCAAGACATAACAGGAAGAGTGACAGTTAAGTCTGATGTAGCTGAAACTACAGCCTCTGGGGACATAATGGTGACAAGGTAGATGGGGAAATATGGGTGGGGTGTAGCCCTTTAAAACCTAACCTATTATAGAGTTTACAAAAGATGTACATTTTGCTATTATCTTTGTATCAAGCCCTACACAGGGAATGATGTAAACAATCCGCGGTAGCTCAGTGGTAGAGCAGTTCGCTGTTAACGAATTGGTCGTAGGTTCGAATCCTACCCGCGGAGCAAGACAGGATGAGAGGGCACGAAAGTGCTCTCTTTTCCTTTGTTAGAGCCATAGTTTTGTGGTTCGAAACTATCATTTAGCACAGGTAGCCATTCTGTAAGAAATTTAAAGGCTAATGTGTATTCTGGCGTTATATTATCATCTCCTAATGACAGGTTCGAAAATATCTTACTAAGAAGTAGTCTTTTGTCCTCCGTTGTGGCTTTAGGGCTCTTGTAGATAAGTGAAGCATTTGAAGCAAGCTCGTGAATTTTGAAACACGATTCATAATATTTTATATTTCCCTTACTGGCTTTGACTAATAATTTTGTAGCCTCCTCATTTTCTTTTGTGTATTCAGTAAATTTCTTGTTGTAAAAATCAATAGAAATTTTTCCATCAATCTTGTCTTCATAAATTGCCTCTAGTCTACGTTGTGATGTCTCTATACGTCTATTAACTTCAATTAGTGAATTAGAATTATCTTTTGTATCATCACTGTGACTCTCTATAATTGCTCTTTCAATAATTTGTAATACCTTAGCGGTTTTGGGTGCTACTCCTTCAAAGTATGGGAATATCCTTTCCTCAACCTTTTCTTGTTTCCACCAATTTTTTTGACCACATTTTTTATGGTGGTTACAATGACCATACCAATGACCCTTCTGGGTTTCCCATGTAATAGTTCCATTACATTCCTCACATTCGATTTTAGCTTTAAATATTGGTAAATGTTTTTGATATCTAGGAATTTTAAACTTACGATTCATCTTTTCTTGAACTAAATCAAATAGTTCTTTTGTGATAATAGGTTTATGTTTTGCGGAATATATTTGGCCATTCCATTTCATTTCTCCACAGTAGAAAGGGTCTGATAACAGGTCGTGTAATCTAGACTTTCCAACCTTTTTACCCTCTCTGTTTCTGAAACCATCTGTGTACATGACCTCAACAAGGGCGGGTATGGAATAGTTGCCTGTAGAATAAAGCTCAAACATCTTTTTGATATAAGAAGATTTTTCTGTATCAACTAGATGTATTTTGTGACCTTTGTCTCCAGTCGTTATATATCCTAGAGGGGGTTTTGTTGGTAACCAACCTTGAGATATTTTTTCCTTCTGTCCCTTTTTAACCTCTTCTGATAAATTTGAAATAAATTTCTTCGCCAAAACAATCTCAATATCCCAACGAAATTTTTCATCAGATTTAGAAGCTTTGTGTATAACAAGATTTTGTTTTACAAAGTGAATTTGTCTTTTCTGATTAGCCTCAATCCAATCATTTGCAACCACAGCTTCTTTTAAATTTCTCGATAGACGATCAACTTTTTCACATAACAATATAGATATGCCCTTATTTTCCATATACTCCATCATTTCACTAAATATCTTTCTTTGTTTTGCTCCACTTGCAGATTCAGCTACAGCAAATACTTTAGTCACATCTAATCCCTTCCTGTTTGCATACTCAGCAAGTAACTTCTCCTGTGATGGTAGGGAATAGCCAGACTCCTCTTGTTCTTTAGATGACACCCTACAGTATGATACAGCTTTAGTTTCCATGGTTGTTAGATTAATTTATAAGTATTTTACCCAGTATATCACTCAGGGGTCTTGTTGCATAAGATGGTTTATTTTTGCAAGCGTGTCAAAATAGGCCACCAAACCACAAAGTATTGAGGATGCTTCTTGAAAGGTTACGTTCCTGCCGTACTCTTCTTTTAGAACCTCCTGAAACTCACTAATAATTTCTTTGCTTAACATCTTGGTTGGTGTTAAGGGTCTAAGCAAAAATGTCTCTTTTTGGTATTGATAAAATATCGTAAGTATCGTCATCTCTAACGCCAATAGGAATCTGCTTATTTTTCTCTATAGATTCCTTAGCTTTAGAAATATTTTTTATATCAATGTACCTTTCCTTGCCAGTAGTACTAATGTTTACAACTATTCCCATTTGCTTTAGATACGTGCTTAGTTCATTTAATTTACGAGATAAAGAGCCAGCACTTTTTGGCCAAAACTTCTCATACTTAGCGAAATAATCCGTAGGAGTCTTTGAATATAGACTATCCAGAAGTTCGCTAGCAGTTCCTCTCCAATTTGATTTATCTTCCATGAATGAAAATAACGTAGTAGCTATGATATTTTCATTTAACAGCATTTCAGCCTGCCTGTTGATATTATTTTCATACGCCTTCAAAAAATCTTCTTTTGTATATCCTAATGCTTCTGAAATTGCACATCCCCAAATAGTCCAGTCTGCCATACGAGGTAGAGAGTTAATTTTGATTGTAGACTTGATTTCTAAAGTTCTTACTAATATATCGAATATTCCTCCCAAAATAGATGGTAAATCTTGTGCAAAATTCTCGTAGAGTTCTTTTTCATGCTTTCTCTTTGTCGGGTCAATTCTTTCCAATTCTATTAGTAGGCTTCTTTCAAGTAAATCTGGTCGAATAGTAACAAGGTTTATTCCGTTAATTCCTAAACATCTGTTAAATTTGTATATGATATCCTCATCATTTTTGTAGAGCTTTCTTTTTGAAAAACCACTACCAGTAATTGCTCGACAAATTGTATCTGATGTATCTTCACTGACGTGAGATACATTGTCAAAAAATACGGCGTGATGATGCGCAAGTATCTGTACAAGTTCATTTTATTTTTCTGGTAACGCAACAACATCAATCATTGATGGGTCTATTGTCATTCTCGTCAATTTTGAAAAAGTTGATTTAGACGATCCTTGGGCTCCAAATATCACGAGCATTACATGAGGAAAATCTGGGATAAAACAACTAACTAAAAAAACTAAGAATAACAAACGGTGTTCTGGATTAGTTATGTTTATATACCTTAAAAATAAGTCTATATTTCCGTTTTGATTCGGAGTAATTTGAGACTGCTGGTGGCTGTATCGATTAAAGATGATTGGTGGTTTGCCTATAATTTCCCAACCGCTTTCACATATTTTTATTGCCTGCCACTGTTTATTTGTAAGATCATACCAAAGACTGCCATCGTGCCAAGCTACACGATTGTGTAATTTAATCTCTTTTCCTTCAAAACGTGCCTTACCTTCCATTACGGCTATTATGCTTTTAGTACTCTCTGAACCTAGAGGTTTTTTGTTTTTATTCCAAGACATATAAGCTAGTAAATTTTTTATTGAACTACCATCACAAGGCCAAATCTCTTGATGCCCCAAAATGTCTAAGGCAATATAAGTATCTTTTTGCTCATCACAAAATAGTGTTACATCACTTCGGTTACAAATCTCATTAAGTAATGTGTTATCTTTTGCTACTTCCGTCTGAATATTGTTAACGTCAGACTTATCTTCTTTCTGTTGTCTTGATTTTGAATATACTTCTGAACAACCATTTATCGCAGTCTCGATAGTTCTATCTCTATAGTCTTTACGAGATTGAGTTTTTTCTCTTTTACCAAGAGGGGAATTGAGCCATACACGTTCAATCTGACTGTGATCTTTTTGTGTCCAAAAAGCTAGGTAAGAACATAATGCTAGGTCTGCTGAAGAATCATCGTCACCGTATGTTGATATGTCGCCATTGTAAAGTGATTTAATTTTGGCTCCATTTTTTGAAGAGAATATTTTAGTTATAATCTCTTCATCACTGAGTGATAAAGTATTAAGCGTTACAATATTTTGTTGAAAGTCTTCTTTTTTATTCCAAGGATAACCAATAATTGATAGTAGTTTAAAAGCTTCATCTGGTGTTACTGTACGAACAGGACGAGCTTCTATGTATGGGTTGTTTGTTACAGTAAAATAACGCCCAGATATATAAACTTCAAAAGGGGCACTTTTATTTTTTAGAATTTCTAGAGGTTCAGTCAAAGAAAGAAATAAATGCAGTCCTGTATTGGAGGGGGATATTTCTGTATAAGTATTTGCCTTGATGACTAGTTTCTCAATCTTTTCTTTTTCTACGTGAGAAATCACCCCGTCTTCAAGACAGTGATCAATATCAATACCAAGAAGTAATTTATCTGGAGTAAAGATTATGCCAACATTAGGAGATGATTTTATAGCATCTTCGTAGTTAGACCATGTACCGCTGTCGGTCGATGATGCGAGACTCCCGTCTGTTTTGAATGGAGGCTTTATTAATTTACCGTCTTTTTCAATTAATTTGTAATTTACCCAACGTTTTTGTTCGCCAAAAGTTTTGGCGAGGATGTTTATATTGTTCATATAATCAGTTACATGCCGTGTGATAACCCTAAGTGGTAACTGATTAGATTCTTCACTTAGAGCTATCACACAAAACAAGATTAATATTAATAAGTAAGTGTTGGAGTTTTGAATAAATAGGTTTGTTGCTTCTATCTAAACAAAAAACAACCCTTTGGGGGTTGTCTTTTCTACATGATTGTTAATATGTAAAATTGACAACTTAATAGGAAAAACCTATTAGATTGTCAGCTTCACACATTTACCCTTGATAACTTACCATAAGGCGGGAGTTATCTATTTTAAATATATTGTTCTGAACATTCCCTTTGAATTTGACTGATCATAACTGTCCCATACAACAAATCAATTCTCCAGAAAATTTACTACGATGCAAAGAGCTTCTATATAAGCCTAGCAAGTTATTTGTAAAAGTCAAATTTTAGTCTTGTCTAATACAAGTTTTGCTAATTACACTTATCGTAATATTTTTCCATCGCTCTTGATTTTGAAAGCATGTAGTCCTCCACCCAAGCTCTACCGCTTCGTCCGCTCCTGTTTGTGACATCTTTCATCCCATAACTGTTTAGGTTCCCATATATAATACCCCCTTCTACTTGGACAAAACCTCCATACCATTCGAGTAGTGAATAGCCTAAACTTGTTTCAACTAAATAATAATCACATCCAGATTCAGAGAGAACCACTGTACCAACATTTCTTCCTGATGATGATTCTAATGATGCCTCAGCAATTGCAGATCGTTCTCTTTGCATAGTATCAACTTTGCTTAAGGCTGTATTGATCGCAGGGTCATAAACTCCAGCATAAGCACTTTCAATGGCTTTTAATTCTGCTGGGGTGTATGCAATACCTGATGTTGATAAAATACCATAGGGATCGGTTGTACTAGTTGCAATATTCGATTTTGTATTTTTTGTTGGTATTGTGTTGGTTTTTGAAATAGACGTAGTTTCGGTATTTTCAGTGACTATCTTTTTTGGTTCCTCATGAACATTTTTTGTGGTAGTAGAAATAGGCGCCTCGGATACAGGTTTTTGCTCAGATTGATTTGTGGTCTTTTTATCAATAGGGTTATTTAAATTTTCTGGATTCCACTGGTAAGCAGTAGTTATAAAAATAATTGCTATTATAAATGGTGTTATTATTTTTTTCATATACTTGAATTAAAAACAACTCGCATATTTTGCTTTTAGGGCGCTATCTGCATTTGCTCTGGCACCAGAAAAGAGGGTTCCATTTTGGGCATAACTCTCATCGAGTTTTTTCTGTTCTACTTGATATGACCAACAATCAAAGACTTGTTTTTGAACAGAAGCAGGTTGAACATCTTGGTAAATGGTGGTCATTGGTTTACAGTTAGTTCCATGATATGTACAGTCAATTAAGTTTAGTTGATCTGGAGTATAAACATCGCCTGATTTCAAGGGTACTACACCATAAGGATCTATATTTTCAATATTTGAACCGTTGATATTTAGTGACACTGAGTCAGACACATTATCTCCATCGGTAGAAACACATTTAATTACGAAAGGGTTTGTTGTTTGTGCATTAATATTTATAATTTCACTACCAGAAAGTGACTTGTTGTTCTTATTTGAAACACAAGACAGAACACCTTTTGATGTCCAAGAAACAGTAACGTAAGAGTTCAAATTTACGGTAATTGGACCATCTTGCCCATTAACCTTAATATCTATATATGGTTTAATAGATTCATCTTGTTTTAATAAGGAACTTTTTTCTACCTCGTTAGTTTTTTGTGGCAGATCTTGAACTGATGATATATAAGGTTCAACATTTGATTGTTTTTGAATATGAACTTCTGTTTTTGAAGACTTTTTAGCTTTATCACCTATTAAATTTATTGAAGTAGTTGCATGAATATTCTTATAAGTTGATGTTGCAACCGATGATGTTGTAGTTGACAATTCCTGTATAGTTTGAGTATTTATAGTTTTACCAAGCCATGCCCAAGTGAAGGGATTCCACCACGAGGCTAGGGCAATCGAAGGAGTTATTATTATAAGTAGGACTATAATTGAAAGATATTTTTTCATGTATTTTTATTTAAAATAAATATAATCAAGAACGCAAAAAGCCCACCACATGAGTGGAGAGCTTGCGCTCTCCAATACCAGTTTCCCAGTACGGCCTGACAGACACCCCATATGATGGGTTTTTTATGTCTGTCAGGACTTTTTTCACCATGCCTATATATTTCAACATAGGTTTAGGCTACTTCTTTTATTAAGTTGTACTAAAATACTACCACATTTTAAATAAATATAAAGGGAAGTGGAGTTTGAATGTTGAAGTATGGAAATTCCTTATGTTTATTAGATTTTGGCCATAAAACGCTCGTGAGTCTTTGAAATTACATCAAGAGAGTAAAGTAAGGTCTTGTTGTCCATCTTACTCATATCACGCACCTCAAGCTCGTACATGAGCTTCATAGCGACGTTCTCCATCTCTCCAGCTATCTGAGCGATAGCAAGCTTAAAACCTATCTTATTTTCGATTGAGTTGGGAACTCGGGCAGTACTTGGCGAGAAACCAGAATCAAGGGCTATTTGCTGTTTGGTTTTATTTTCATTCATTAATCCGTAGGCATATTTGACTTGTCTTATAGATGGGTGTTTTTTCATATTATTTCATTGGAAAATCATAACTAAATTACTACTTAATTATTCCATAATGTATCCAAAAGTCCATCTGATATTGTTTTTCTTAAGACATATTTTAGTTGCGTGTGATAGAATAACCATATGAAAAAAATAAATCAATATAAACACATAATAGTTATCGTCTCTGCTCTGGTTATCTTAGCTGGTGTTTTGTATTGGTCTCAAGTTCAACCTACTAAAGCTCCTGTTGTTTCTGAAACACAAAAGGGGACTGTAGATCCAGCTAAAATAGAAGGTGCTATAAAAAACCTCGAGGTAGAAAACCCTCCTGTAATTGGAAAAAACCCAACTGAAGAAGAAATTTTTAATAGTCCATACATAAAACAAATTCGTACTGCTCTAAATGGATATTTGGATGGAACAAATAATGGATTGGAAGTAGAAGCTTTAGAGAATATAAGCAAGGATATGAATTGTGGTTTGAATAATTTTAGTAAGAAATATTATCAAAGCAAGTTTGTAATTTTGGATGCCTCAGATAATGATTATGGGGGAGTACAGGCAGACATATCTTTTATAGATAATCCTGACACGGTATTTTTCGTATGGATTTATGGAGAAGTTGGTCAACAAAAATTGAGAGCAATTTGTGGAAAGGCAGTATCTACAAAGACTGTTTCTGATATCGTTAATGAAACAATCAAGAATTCTACGCATAACTTATAATTACTTAAGTTAATAGGTAACACTACTTTTTTTCTATAACTGACGGGGACTAGTGTAAAAGGAGTATCCCCTCCCAGCCTTTCAAAATCCACAGACGATACTTACGATATTATCTTTATATTAAAGACAACAGGTGATTAATTTCTTTGTTTGTTGTTTCTATGTCCCCCACAGCTTTTGACCAGTCAAAGGTTCGGAATGCGAACTGCCAAGCGAGCCGACGAAAATAGCCCCATTAATATGGGGTTATTTTTATACCTAGGTATGGGCTTCTTTTTTTCCTTGTATGTTGTATACTTTACTAATAATTATAATATACAAACAATGATCTCCTTTGAAAAAAATCATCCAGTTCCACAGGAAAAGAAACATGACGCTAATGGCGCAGAGATTGAAGATGGTCAGGACATAACCTTTGTTGGGAGTGAGTCTATAGAATCAGGCTTAGAAAATAATGTTGAAAAAAATCCCGAACCTAAGGAAGAGATGTTGTCTGAACAAGAAATTGGTGGAGAAGTATTGAAACGTGTTTCTGCTATTGAAACAATTAAAAATGGTATCGAGTTTACGGCAGACAAGCTGTCGTCAATTCGAGGTAGTTTAGGAATGAAAGAGGGCTCTTCCCAAGAACCTCCCAGTATCTCAAGTGAAAGAGCAAGGATTAAGACACTCGAGGATCAAATTTCCACTCTGGAGAGCGACAGATCTAGTAAAGATGAGAATCCACCAAAGCAAGTCGGAGCTTTTAATGGCCGTGCCACTGAAATGGAGGACGGCATGGAAGGTCGTAAAGTAAAATACATGACTGATGAAAATAAAGACAAATTAAAAGAGGGTGCTTTTCTTTTTAACGGACAACATTTCAATGTTGGAGAGGAAGTAATTGCTGATGGAAAAAGATGGTTCGTCCGTGATGTAAGAGCTGGAAGAATAGCTTCTAATAAGGAACCAGATTGGGATGCTGATCCTATGGGAAGAATTACAAAAGAAGTTGCAAAACCATCTGAAATGGGATTAGTTGGAGTAAATGGTGGATTTAGAGAATATTTAAGCGTAACAGACGGTATGAGTTCTGTTGAAAAAGTTACACCAGAAGCTTTAGCTAGATTCAAAAAAATGAAAGAGACAACCCAACCTGAATAAGTATTAAATTATATATTGGACTTCTGTTTCTTTTTAACTTTCTCAATCTTCGCTAAATCATCCAAACCATCCTCAATGAGTGCTAGTCGAACAGAATCAAGTCCGCGGAGCATTAGAATAAAAAACACCAGCTTGTCTGGTGCATTTTTATTTCTAACTGATCCGCGAGAGAAGGGTACGAATTTCGACGGAGGAGGGGCGAATCCTACCCGCGATTAGAGTGAAAATAAAAAGATGTATATAATATTTGATTCTGATACAATTGTAATATGAAAAATACACAAAGAGGATTTATAGTTCCTCTAATGATGATGGTTGTAGTTTTATTAGGGGTTGGGGTGGCAACATATTTTTATATGCAAAACACTTCAAACAATAAAATAAAACAAGAATCTACGCCAGAGAATCCTTCGCCTGTAAAAGAATTAACAAATAATTCCTCATCAACCACATCTTCGATTATTAAAAATTCAGACAATATTAATAAAAAAACTTTAAAAACTACAGTTGATGTGTTTCCGGTTGTTCCAACCTTGGGTAATGATGTAAATGAAAATTGGTCAACATACACTAATGATAAAATAGATTTTACTTTTAAATACCCACCAACAATGGGGCAACCTACGGTCAGTGAACAGAGTACGGGTATAGAAATTAGTTTTGCTAATAGTTTAGATTTTAGAGAGGGTATTCGTTACAACCAGGTGCTTGGAAGAAATTTTACTTATGAGGAAACGGTAGATAATGAGGTCAAGAATCCCGAGTATTCTAATGTGATAAAAAGAAATATAACTGTGGGAGGTAAAAAAGCGATTGAGGTTATTTATCATAATGAAATATCTGGTGGTGGGGGAGAGATGGTGTTTATTCCTGTGGATTCAAAAGGGAATATTCTTGAAATTTCTAGTTATAGCCGTGCTGTGAACAATGTTGGTGGCGTAGGAATCGATGAGATTATTCCAACTATTATTTTTACTAATAAAACTAATAGCGTGCTTGATGATGTATCCACATCTGCTAATACTTCAAATACAAATGGAGGTTCTGCTGTAAAAATAATCTCCCCAAACAAATCAACAGTCTGGAAAGCAGGAAAGTCAGTCCAAATTAACTGGAGTGGTCCAATGCGTGTAATAACCATTTCAGCTATGTTAGGTTGGGGAATTTATGATTCATCTAGACATGATTATACATATTTTAATCCGAACCCGGGTGTATCAATAGGTACATATACTTGGAATATACCGTCAGATATTTTACCAGGTCTTTATCAAGTTCAAATAGAAAATTCAGGTCTTGGTATGAATGCAGCGAGCGATATATTTACAATTGAAAATCCATTAATTCAGAATTTACAACAATAATTCGAACATCGCCCCAAGTTCGGAGCAGCAGAAGAAAAGGCGTCAGCACAGCTGGCGTTTTTTCTTTTGCCTGATTCCGCGAGATAAGGGCACGAATTTCGAGCCCGAAGGGCGAGGGGCGAATCCTACCCGCGGAGCAAGACAGGATGAGAGGGCACGAAAGTGCTCTCTTTTCCTTTGTTAGAGCCATAGTTTTGTGGTTCTAAACTATCATTTATTACAGGTAGTCATTCTGTAAGAAATTTAAATGCCAATGTGTATTCTGGCGTTATGTTATCATCTCCTAATGACAGGTTCGAAAATATCTTACTAAGAAATAATCTTTGTATCTTCTGTTGTAGCTTCTGGATTCTTATAAATTAACGATAATTTTTAGTAGCCGAGAATATCTATGTTATACTAATTAGTATAACATTGGTTTTTATAAATAAAAATAAAATAAAAAATGAATAAATATTTAGTAAATTCCCCTCCAAATTTATATTTCCTTGAATATAAAAATTAGTTACCGAGAAATCTAGGGACATGCATACTAAGAATAATACGATTGAGAAAATTATACGTGAATTAAGACTGGATTTCAGCTTGGTAAGTATCCTCATTCTATTCCTCAACTATAGGTGAAGCTAAAAACGAATCTTTGCCCTTTGTATGAGGTATGAAATCTATTTCTCCATCTCTATACATTTTGTCGAAAATTTTGGAGAATTCAACATTTTTCTTTGGTCCCTTAAGTCCATAGTATTCTATGAATGCTTTTTGATATGTACTCATAAGTATGATTCTTCTTGAACTATCTCTAAAATTTGGAGCCATGTATCCACATTTATTCATCGCTAAATCAAAGAAATCCTTGGGAGGGATCTTTTCAGAATCTTCAGGTGATAAACCCATTTTTTCTAGCATCTCTATATGTTTTTCTTTTCTCTCAACAGGTTGCTGTAATTCAGGAGTTGGCTCTGATTCTGTTCCTCCTGATAATTGACTGAATGATTTTAGACTTTCCATACGATAATTTTAACCTAATCATGCTCATTAATCAAATAATTAATAGAGCGTGATTGTATTGCAAACTGAGTAGTGCTACAATGTAGCCACAACTAAATTAGTTGTATCACGAGTATGGCGAGAGCAACTGGCTCAACGACCCATCGGCAACCCTCAGAAATGAGTAGGTGCTAAATCCAGCCAGATAGTGCGAAAGCATTATTATGGAAAGATAAGACTAGTCATCTATCTTTCCTCTTTATGAGGAATTTTTAATTTAATAGGCTACTACACTCATTTAAATAATATGGGTGTTGTGGCGATTCGTACAAATATGAAAAGAACAGCAGAATTTGTTAGTCCAAAGCATCCAGATAAGATTTGCGATTTTATCGCAGATAGTATTCTAGATGCATATATGCAAGAAGATATAAAAAGTAGAGTTGCAGTAGAGGTGATGGGTGGTCATGGTTTGATTACAATAAATGGAGAAGTTACATCAAAAGCAAATCCTGATATTGAGTTGATTGTAAAGGGTATCGTAGGTGATTCATATAAAATAATATCAAATTTAGTTTTACAAAGTCCTCAAATTGCACAAGGTGTTGATACTGGAGGAGCTGGAGATCAGGGGATTATGAAGGGATATGCAACAAATGAGACCGTATCATTATTACCTTTAGAATATGAGTTGGCTAGAAATTTGTGTAAGAAAGTTTTTGAAGTTTATCCTTACGATGGAAAGACTCAAGTTACAATTGAGGATGGTAAAGTCACTACAGTTGTCGTAAGTTTTCAAAACTCAAAAAATGATGAGCTTCTGAAAATCGTAAAAGATATTATCCAAGCTGACGAATATTTAATTAATCCAGCAGGAGAATGGGATCAAGGTGGGTTTGATGCAGATACGGGACTGTCTGGTAGGAAATTGATTGTTGATAATTATGGACCAGAAATAACAATTGGTGGTGGCTCATTCTCTGGAAAAGACTATACAAAAGTTGATAGATCAGGCGCTTACATGGCACGTAAAATTGCAATTGATTTGCTTAAGAAACATAATGCAAATGAGGTTTTTACGAAGCTTGCATATGCCATTGGGAAAAATGAGCCGGTTATGGCTATTGCTGTTATTGATGGAAAAGAGGTTGAGATTACAGATTATGATTTAACTCCAGCTGGAATAAATAATCATCTAAATTTCAAGGACGTAAAATTTAAGGATACATGTACCTGGGGACATTTTGGGAGAGGTTTTGAGTGGGACAGATAGAGTTTGTAATTTGGGGTCAGGCACCATGGTGCCTGACCCCAAATGTTATAGTGAAAGTTTTTCTAATAACTATCGTACTAATAGTATAGGTGGTGTGATAGTGCTGGTGTATAATAATAATTATGATAAATAAAACAACGTATTTTCTGGAGCTTTATGCTCCTGTGGTATTAAGAATTGGTATGGCGGCAGTCATATTGTGGTTCAGTTTGCAACAATTCCTGCATAATAGTATGTGGGTGGCTTATATTCCTGAATCCTTGGTTTCAATGACCAATATAAGTGCATCAAACTTTGTATTTCTAAATGCTAGTTTTGAATTAGTGTTTGGCCTTGCGCTCATGTTTGGTTTATTTACAAGATTATCAGCTCTTTTGTTAGGCCTTCATATGCTAGATATTATGTGGGTTGTTGGATATGGAGATACTGGTGTCAGAGATTTGGGAATAGCTATAGGAACCCTTGTTGTGTTTATGAATGGAGCAGATGTCTTTTGTATACAGCAAAAGAAAGATCAAGTGCAATCTCAGGCCTTATTAAAATAAAAGTTTAAATATAAAACAAAATAATGAATTCAAATAATCAATTGTATAAAAAAAACGGAATATTACTGGGTGTCGTTGCTGTACTTGCTGTTGTAATAGTCACATATTCGCAGGAAAAAACCTCTTCAAATGTAGCTGTTGACACATCAACACAGCAAAGTACATCGGAGGTATCAAATAATGTAGTTGCAAATAATCAGACTTCAGATGATTCTGAGTCTGATGATGATAATACGCAGGCTCCATCCAACACCATCCCAGCAGTAGTAACAACGCAGGTTGGTACTACAAAGAAGGGTGTGTCTACAAATAATTACAAGAATGGAACATACACTGCCGATGGTACTTATGGAACACCAGATGGAGATGTGACAATAAGGGTTAGTCTTACAATCGCAAATAATATAATTACTGACTCAAATGTAACATCAGTCTCAGGAGATAGAACATCTGTAAGGTATCAAGAGAAATTTATTTCTGGATATAAACAGTATGTGATTGGAAAAAATATTGCAGACCTTAAGTTATCAAAAGTCTCCGGTTCATCTCTAACACCTGAAGGCTTCAATAAAGCTTTGTCTAGTATAAAGACACAAGCAGCTGCATAATTAGCGTTATACTGAATTGACGGAAATTTATGACTCAATTTAATTTTAAAGCGATAGGTACAACATGGCAGATAGATATATATAAGGAGCTCGATTCTCAAAAGGAAGAGGAGCTCCTTTTGATTATAAAAAATAGAATAGAAGTTTTTGAGAGTAATTATTCAAGATTTAGAGAGGATTCTATTGTAACAAAAATTTCCAAACAGGTAGGGGAATATGGGTTACCAGAAGATGCTGAGAAGATGATGTCTATATATCACGAGCTTTATAATCTGACAAACGGTTTCTTTTCTCCATTTATGGGTAATCTTTTATCTGATGCGGGGTATGACTCTAATTATTCTTTACAGCCTAAGGATGAATTGAGTGTGCCTCCAGAATGGAATGACGTATTTGAGTATTCTCATCCAAAACTTACGGTTAAGAAATCTGTGATGCTTGATTTTGGAGCGGCAGGTAAGGGTTATATTGTAGACATAATAGGGGAGTTACTAAATAGCGAAGGTGTTGACGAGTATTGTATTGATGCTGGTGGAGACATTTTGCATAAAGGTAAAAATACAATTAGGGTGGGCTTAGAGAATCCAAAAAACTTAGATCAGGTTATTGGTGTTTGTACATTACAAAATGGAAGTATCTGCGGATCATCAGGTAACAGAAGGTCTTGGGGAAAATATAATCATATAATGAATCCAAAAACATTAGAATCTTCAGATGAAATTATTGCAATTTGGGTGACTGCAAAAACTGCCATGATTGCTGATGCACTGGCTACATGTTTGTTCTTTGTTGACGCAAGTATGTTGGCCCCACTTTATGATTTTGAATATGTACTAATTAGAAAGGATTTTTCTATGGAGAAATCGGAAGGTTTTCAGGGGGAGTTTTTCTAGTTTGATTTACCATTAAGATATGGGGTTGGTCACCATAAAGCCTGAGACTCGGTGGCTTTTTTTTGTGATTAATATATACTTAGTTTGTCTAACATTTAATTTGGCTAAGTATAATACATGAAATTAACCCAAAATAACAAAAAAAAGGCTGTAACAAAGGTTGTAATGGAAAATGAGCTTCAGGATGCTTTCATGAAATTTCACAAGAAATTTGTTATTGGTTTAAGAAAAGAGGCTGATAATCTTCATTTTACGATTTCCCAGCTTGAGATTCTTAGGTTTGTAATAGAGAATAAAAACCCCACAATGAAGAGCATAGCTTCTCATTTGGATGTTACAGCACCATCTGCTACATCTTTGATTGAAACACTTTATGAAAAAAAGTTAGTTAATCGAAAAAGCGACCCTAAGGATAGACGAGGGATTCTTATTTCAGCAACTCCAAAGACAATAAAATTGTTTTCTATGTTTAAGGATATAAAGGTTGGAATTATTAGGGAAATGTTGGTACCCCTTACAGAAGAAGAAAAAAAACAGCTTACAGTTATTCTTAATAAAATTAATTAATTAATCAGTGTTGCGCCAAAAGGATGGAGACGCGACATGAGTTCTCAAAAAAAATGAAAAATAAAATAATCAGCATATTTCAGAAACCTAAAATTGTAATTTCAGCATCAATGGTTGTTGCAATAATTATCGGAGCGTCACTTTATAATTATGTTGGTAATGCTCCTTCCGTCGTACTTCCTTTAGATCAAAATCTTGCTATATCAGTTGAAGGAACATCTAGTAACTCAGTGAACCTTGCTTTTGTTAAAGCAGGGCGTGTCGCTACAGTTACTGTTCGTTCTGGAGATATTGTAAAAGCAGGTGACGTACTGGCAACTCTTGAGGCAGATGATGCAAAAGGTGCGGTGAATCAAGCAAGGGGGTCACTTGAGCTTGCGAAAGCACAGTATGCATCACTGAATGTTCAATATGCTAGTGCAAAAAAACAACAAGATGTGCTGGTTGCAAATGCTTATAGAACAATGTTATCTAGTAATCTTATTGCAGTAGGTAAAGATAATTATAATGAAAATGCAACAGTAGATAATAGTTTAATTCCACAGATAAGTGGGACGTACACCTGTGAAAAGGAAGGTGAATATGTTGTAGCACCTTATTCATCGGGTGTTGTATCAGGCTATTCATTTAATGTAACAGGGCTTGAAGATGGTAATGGAAGTGTAACATATTTTGCTCCACAGCCTCTTGGTTCATGTGGTTTATTTATTCAATTTCCATCAGGATATTATTCTGCTTCAACTAAGTGGGTAATAAGCATTCCAAACAAACGTTCTGTTAGCTACGTTGCAAATAGAAACGCATATGATCTAGCTGTAACAACTCGTAATCAAGTATTAAGTCAGCTAGAAGCAAATCTTGGTAAGAATGGATCTTCAGAGGCCAATATTGCACAAGCTACAATAAATTCTGTGCAGGGGTCATATGAAATTGCTTTGGCTGCGTATAAGAATTATACAATTGTCGCTCCAATGGACGGGGTTGTATCATTTGTTGATTCACATTTAAAAATTGGTGAATCAGCTATTGTAAATAAGACACTTCTAACAATCGTAAAACAATAATCATTTGGGGTCAGGCACCATGGTGCCTGACCCCAAAATCAAAATACAAAATATGGAAAATCCTAACAATACAAAAAAGAGTTTCTTTAAAAGGCCGTTGGTTCAAAGTGTGACTGGTATAATAGTAATATTTGGTATACTCGGAGGTCTTCTTTATTTGAAATCAACCTCAGCTTATGTTTCTATTGATATGTCTCAAATTTCTGCTCCAGTTATAAATGTTGGACCAGAAGCTGAGGGTATTCTTTCAGAGGTTTATGTTAAGGCGGGTGACAGGGTTACTGTTAATCAATCATTAGCACGAGTTGGTTCAGAAGTACTCTCTGCAAAAACTGCAGGTGTAATTATTAATGTGCAAAATACTCCAGGGCAAGTGTTTATGGCAGGAGCTACAGTTGTATCAATGATTGATCCTAATCAATTGAGAGTGGTTGGGAAAATTGATGAAGATAAAGGTCTATCTAGAATTAAAGTTGGCGATACTGCTGTGTTTACCGTTGATGCATATGGTAGTACACAATTTATGGGTATTGTTGATGAGGTTAGCCCAACATCAAATCAATCAGGTTCTCTATTTAGTATTTCTGATAAACGTGAAATAAAACAATTTAATATAAAAGTTAGATATGATATTTTACTTCATCCAGAATTCAGGAATGGTATGTCTGTAAAATTAAGGGTTTATGCAAAATAATAAGGAGGAAGGTAGAACAAAACTTCAGTGGTGGATTCTTCTTACTGTTATAGTGGGTACTTTTTTGGGGCGTCTTGATCAGACAATTGTTAACTTGGCTTTGCCTAAAATCATTAATGATTTTGGGCTTACCATCTCGTCTGCAGGTTGGATTGCCACAGCTTATATTATTGCAAATGCAGTGTTTGTTCCAATCTGGGGAAAGCTTGGTGACTCACTTGGAAGGAAGAAAATATATATATTAGGATTTTCGATTTTTATTGTTGGATCAGTACTGGCTGGTCTTGCTTGGAATCTTCAATCGATGATTGTTTTTAGAATCATTCAAGCAATTGCAGGGTCCGCTGATTATCCAACAGCTATGGCTATTATTGCTATAACCTTCAAGGAAGGAAAGCAAAGAGCACAAGCGCTTGGTATATGGTCATCATCTTTTGCTGCCGCTACAGTTTTTGGCCCGCTTATTGGTGGTCCACTTATTGATAATTTTGGATGGCGTTCCGTGTTTCTTATTAACCTACCGATTGGAATTATAGGAATCTGGATGGCTTTTCATTTTATTAACGAGTCTGTTGCTCCAGTTAAATCAAAACATTTCGATTGGTGGGGAGCACTGACTCTTGGGGGTATGCTTTCATCTCTGGTTTTGGTGCTGGAGAAGGGGAACGATTGGGGATGGCTTTCATCAGGAAGTATGATTTCATATTTTATAATAGTCACACTTTTTGGATTATTTATAAAAATCGAACAGAAAACAAAAGAGCCTATTGTTGATTTGAAATTCTTTAAGATACCCGCCTTTGTTTATGCACTTATTAACAACTTTGTTGTGTTTATGGGTATGATGGGAGGATTATTTTTAATACCGGTATTTGCACAAACATTTTTGGGATACACAGCAAGTCAATCTGGATATTTATTTATGCCCCTTGCTGCAGCGATGATGATTGCTTCACCTCTTGGGGGTTCATTAACTGGTAAGGTACAGCCAAGATATATTATTTTCGCGAGTACGATTGTAGCGTCAATTGGAATTTTTATGCTTTCTTTTCTTGATGCAAAATCAACAGCGATGGATATAATGGTTCCATTATCTGTGATGGCCTTTGGTCTTGGCTTTGGTATGGCTCAACGTACGAATATCGTCGCATCAGTTGTCGACCTTAATGAAATTGGCATTGCGTCATCAATACTCGCACTTGTTAGAAATATTTCTGGAGCTGTTGGTATCGCGTTATTTGGTACGATTTTGAGCAATAGGATCAGTACAAACATCCTATCTATAAATCAAATGAGTATATTGAATAGTACTAATCCAACTACCATTCAACAGTATATGTCACTTGTTGTTTTGAAGGCCCAGATAAACGCTTATAATTATGTGTTCCTAATTGCAGCTGCGATAGTTTTTGTTGGAGCATTTACTTCATTATTTATAAAAATCAAGAATGAAAGAGTAAACGTAAAAGTGATGGTGGAATAAATTATGCAATTTACCTCGAGTAGGTTCCAAATATCTCCGATTGATCTAAAATGTGCCCTCTCATTGCTTCAAGAAGAATATTTTTTGTTGAGCCTTTCTCGATTTCAAGACGTGAATCTAGGGCGTATACTTTAAAAAAATATCTATGAGTAGGGCCTTTTGGTGGGCATGGTCCTAGGTATGCAATTTTTCCCGAGCTATTCACTCCCATAGTTCCTTCTTTGCCAAATCCTTCATTTAATTCAGTTGTATTTGGTGCAATATTCCAAATTAAAAAATGACTCCATGTTCCACTTGGTGCGTCAGGATCCTCGACAATTATCGTAAGGGACTTAGTTTTGGAAGGGACGTTTTTTATCGATAATGGTGGTGGGGTATTGGCTCCATCACAGCTATACTTAAAAGGTATCTTTTCTCCATTGCTAAATGCCGAGCTTGATATGCTTATTCCCATTGGTAGATTTACTTGTGTTTCTGTTGTAGCCTTATTAGGTGATGAGGTAGTTTCATTTTTCATAATTGTTTTATTGAATATAAATGGTGTGGCAATTACTAATAAAAAAATAATTATGATAATTATAATATTTTTTTCTTTCATGCATTAATTATCTCACTTGTTTTTGAAAAAACAAGATATAAATAATTGGTCTTGAGTTTTAGGAAAAACGTGGTAATATATTGAATTAGACCTCTGGCTCATTGAGACGAGACACTGTTTGCCTGTCAGGCATCAATTCAACAAGTAGAAACAAGATATCATGGCTTTTGGAACACAATGCACGGAATGTGGTTATTTGGAATCTGATCATTATACGAGGAAGTTTGTTTTTGGACCTCCTACTGGACACGGTGTCCGTGGTTATCAAAAAACTCTGGACAATTGCTCTGGCTTCAAGTCTGACAATGTGGGTGTGGAATTTTCATTTGTCTGCCGTCCTACTTGCCTCAATGGCATTAATGGCGAAGCTGACTTTGATGGTCTCTCCAAGATCCCTTACCTTAGTGGTCTTCCTTATATCGTTGTCTTGATCAGCAGAATGAAGGAGTATCATCGTAATCTGAAAGTGGCCTCGGCTACTTCTGAACGGCGAGTGGTTGGTAGTGAGATAGCGAAAGTGGGGACACTGATCATGTTCTAGGAACGAATATGATTATGATTCGAAACACGGCCCGCCTGCTTAAGCAGGCGGGCCAATTAATTTACCTTAATTTTATATCTTGTATTCTGTTATTTTACTATCACCTCCAGTTTTTCATGAAAAATCTCAGAAGATTCCTTTATATATCTCTCAATATTATTTTTGAAATATGGTGGATTGGCCTTTTGAATCTGACCAATAATATAATATGCAACAGCCATTAATGTTCCATAATTAAATTTTTCTGATAGGGGAATATTTATTCTATTTTTTCCAAATAAATTATTTTCATAACCGAGGCTTATAAATAGCTCTGTATCAGATTCAGTTACTGTCTTTGCGTGCTTTGTTTGTTCTGGGGTATAGACTCGACCTACAAGCATTGGTCCAAATAACTCGTCAAACTTTGTAATAAGCATTTCTCTTAAATTTTCAAACTCATTTGGGATGATTATAAAATATGCATTATACTTAGATAAGTCTGTGGGTATAATATTTTTTATACTTTCTATCGTTTCAATAATTTGTGATGGGTTTTCTTTTGTTTTAGATAAAATCATACCAAGATAGGTAGAGGTATTGTATGTGTAAGGTTCTGTATTTTTATTAAAGATATATGTGTGATCAACAATCCTTCCAGCCTGTGAGTTTTCTGTATTTGTGAAAAGAATTGATTCAATTTTTCTATTCTTAAGTTCTTCTGCAATTATCGGTGCGTGTTTTCCTCCTGATGCTGATAATATAACCGCCCCATCTATATTTTTTGTAGTGTCTAATTTTTTAATGAAATTACTCTCATCTGCAAAGACAGCATCGGTATCCTCAAAAATTATTTTTCCAGCTACTAGGGCATTACTACTTCCTAATACAATGGGTCTATTGAAGCTAATGTCTTCCAATTTTGGAATACCTTTCTTTTTGAATAAATCCAGAGCGTTTATAGCGCATTCATCTAAATCGATAAGTTTACTTGTGTCTATCATATGTTCTGATTATCTCATGCTTGATATGTTAGATGATATTGACAAAAGTTGTTACACAATTTCTTATGTGGTTTAAGGTTGGTGTGTCTGGTGTTAAATATGGTTTATATGTATACTGTTAGTATTACTTTTCTAAGAAGCTCTAGAAGCTCAAGTATATTTTTATTTCTCTAAATATACAATTTTGGACAAATTATTTTTAAATGAGCAAAGATGCCAATGCGGCAAGCTTCTACTTAAGGGGCTGTTTTTTGACGGTGCACTTGAGATAAAGTGTAAGAAATGTGGAACCATAAATAGAATAGGTAGCATAAAATTGGCTGATGATGATACTCATTATATGCTTATAAGAAATAGTAAGGGCGTTATTACAAACGTTAGTCAATCAGCTTGTCTTCTTTTAGGATACACACATGAAGAATTGATAGGGAAAAACTTTAGTGAAATAAATCCACTTCTATCTAAAAGACTTGATGAAAGTTTCTTCTTTACTGACTCATTATTGGGCGACGACAATTATATAAAATTTGATACTACTCATAGAACTAAGGATGGAAGGAATGTTCCAATAAATGTAGTAGCAAGATTATATCATCCAACTGAAAGTGATAAACAAATATTGTTGCTTGCTGAATTAATTGATGAGGAAAAGAATGAGAATGTTTCTAAAAAAAATGACTTGGAGTTTATGGCTAATGTCTGTGATCTATATTTTGATATTGATAAAAATGGAATGATAGAATATGTTAGTCAGTCCGCTGAAAAAATCACAGGATACTTACAAGATGAGTTTGTTGGAAAGAAGTTTTTTGATTTTACAACTGATGGAGATACAGAAGAGGCTATAAAAATCTTTAAAAATTTCTCATTACTTGGACAGCCTTATAGAATAAACAGTAGGGCTTTTTTGAACAAAAAAGGTCATACAATGAGTGGAGAAATGTATTTTGCCCCTAAGTATAATGATATGGGTAATTTTGTTGGTTATTGTGTGTTGTCTTGGTTAAAAAATAACAAGTAATTTTGACTACTTGTTATTTAAACTGGGAATCTATATCAAAAAATTATAGTATCTGATATACTATATTAAGCAGAAAACCCGAGGTTCTAGAAGCCCGTGATCTATTTATAGGTTCGGGTTTTTTGCTTTTTTAAATAAGGTTTATAGGGTATTTTTAAATAATTCAACAGAAGAAGTAGTTCGTCGAAATAAGGAATGAATTTTCGTTTTATGCTATGATTTGCCTAGAAAAGGTCATTGACTGGTGTTAAAAATCGTTCAAATTCAACAACAAACAAATAGAAGGCTATTAATCATGAATGCAAAAACTAATGATAGTTTAGTATCAGTGAGCGCCGATTCAGTTAAGCTACCGCCCATCATTCAAGGTGGAATGGGGGTTGGAGTTTCTGGTTGGAGACTTGCAAATGCTGCAGCTCGTGCGGGTGCAATTGGCACCGTATCACTTACTGCGGTCGCCAACCTGTTGGCATATGTATTACAAAAAGGTGATCCAACTGGCGATTATCGTAGGTCACTAAAAAGATTTCCATATCCAAAAATTGTGGAGATGGTTATGAATGCATATTTTGTCGATGGTGGTATTAAGGAAGGAAAGAAGCAAAAACCTGTCCCGATGTATACCTTCGAACCCTCAAATTTATTGATGGGTTTAACAATTTGTGCGAGCTTTGTATTTGTAGATTTGTCGAAGGAAGGTCATTCAAAACCTATCTTTATCAATCTACTTCATGAAGTTCCGATGCCGAATCTTTACAGTGTACTGGGTGCGATGCTTGCTAACGTTGATGGTGTTGTAATGGGTGCTGGTATTCCAAAAGAAATGCCAAAGCTCATTGATGACATTATGAATGGCGAAAGGATCACTTATCCAATTTACGTCGTTGGTCAGGACAAAGTTCCTGGTTCCGATAAAAACACTGTGGACTTGGTGTTTGATTGTGTTTCGTTTTTTGGAGAAAGACTGTACATCAAGAATCGTCCTTTGTTTTTACCTATTGTGGCATCCAATACGCTTCTTGAGCGTTTGCATAAAACATATCCAGGAAAAATCTATGGATTTATTATTGAGGCTCCAACTGCTGGCGGGCATAACGCTCCACCTCGCGGAAAGGACTTAATACTGAATGCTCGTGGGGAACCTGTGTATGGGGAACGTGACGTTGTGGATTTTGCTAGGGTAGCAAGTTTGGGTGTTCCATTTTATATTGCTGGTGGACTTGCTTCTCCTCAGGGTCTACGCTACGCACAAAGTGTTGGAGCAAATGGTATCCAAGTTGGATCGGCTTTTGCTTTTTGTGAGGAATCTGGCACTCGAGAGGATTTAAAAAGCCAGTCTAGAAAGCTGGGCTTCAATGGTAGTCTCGATACTTTTACTGATGGCGATGCATCACCTACAGGTTTTCCATTCAAGGTTTCTAGAGTCTCTGAAACGCTTTCTGAAGAAGTCGTATATAATGAGCGCAAGCGCGTTTGTAATATTGGGCTACTGAGGACGGCATATATCAAGGATGACGGAAGCATTGGATTTAGGTGTTCTGCTGAACCTATCGACAATTTTGTCAGTAAAGGCGGTTGCATAGAGTGCACAAAACGTACTGTGTGTCTCTGTAACGCTCTCATGTCTACAGCGGGAGCAAGAGATGGAGAGAAGCCCATTCTTACCGCCGGTGACTCCTTAGGGTTCTTCAAAGTATTTATGGCGCATGAAGATGCTACATACTATGCGGAGGATGTCGTGAGGTACATTGAAGGTGTGTGATTTGTTGGTAGTTTTGATATGGGGCCGCATGCGAGTTTACTCGCATGCGGCCTTTTTTTTAGGTTAGGCACGGTAGTGACTTATGACAATACAAATACTAGTGCTACCTGACCCCGATATAAAATCAATATGATATAATTACAATCATGGAGAAACTGAAAGAAAATAAAAGAATTTTTTACATACCGGGTTGGATGGATATAGGGGAAATATATGGTTTTAAAAATAATCTTGATATTTGGGATAATGAAATTAATCTTGATGAAAGAATTGATGCAGATACTGTGATTGCTCACAGTCTTGGTTCAGTGGCGCTTTTGTATAATTGGAATATATATAGAAATTTTAGGATTATTCTAATCAATCCTGTATTTGTAAAAGATAATATATTTATTCGGTGGTCTAAATATATTATATTTGAAGGGGTAAGAAGTCCTGTTAAAAGAATTAAATTAATGTTATTTGCTGTACCTGCTTTTTATAAAGCAATGAAATTATTTAGTATTCCTGTTGTAGATATTATAAATATCGTACCACATGATAAAATAACAATAATTATGGGTGAAAAAGATAGATACTTGTGTGATAAAAGAATCGTAAATAGTTTAGAAAAAAAAGGTGTAGATGTTGTTAGGGTAAAAAATGCGGGACATAATTATAATTCAAATATTGAGGATGAGATAATGAAGATATTGTAAAATGGTAAATTTATGCCCGGCAGACCATGGGTCTGCCGGGCATTTTTGGGTTTGTAGATTTCCCGCACTAGGCGTTATATCTGAAAGTTGTTTGTGCCAGCGTCATCAACGTCAGCGTTAATACAAGCAAGTCCATGAAGATGAACTCGCCCGTCGGTAATCACTTTGAGGGGGCATTTCATGTGATTAGATTGCATACTTGCAAGCTTACACCAATTTGCCAAAAGGCAGTTATTGTAGAAATCACATCCTTTCTCAAATTCTTTGCGTTTTTTATCAAAAGCAACCGCTCCTCCATATTTTATGTAATGCTCAATCAGCCATTCTGGGTGTTTCTGTAGTTCCCATTCGTCACATCCATGCTCGACGCATGTCGCATGTCGATTAATGGGGCAGGTAAGTGCCTGAATAATCTGTTTGAGGTTATACAGCGTTGGGTCAAATTCTGCATAAATTTCCTTCATAAAGTGCTCCTTTGTTGGTTTTCTTAGCCTTGACTAGTATATAAAATTATGTCAGAAAAATCAATGTTTTGGCTTTTTACTCAAGAAATATTTTTCCATTCCATAATATGAAAGCGTTGCTAGCACGTACACGGTAGTCAATGATAGCCCCATAGATATGAACCAATTGATAATGGACATGTGCCATATATCGATTCCGAAGCAATACATAGAAAGCAGTACTATAACAAATGCAATCATGTGATATGAATATAATCCATAAGAAATCTTTCCAAGCGAGGTAAGTATTTTTGATCTCCCGATTTTAAAAATTGATCCACTTGATTCATTCTGCTCAAAAATTATAAGTGCATAGGTAGAGGCTAGGATTAGAGGAAATATCGAAACAAAAAGGCTGTAAAAAATAGAATGAGAAATTAATGCGTCAGTAGCATAATGTCTTCCTGCTATAATTAGTATTAAAAATGTATACAGTAAAGCAATGATTTTTTTTGGAGCAACTTTGATCTTAGAAAATAAACCATCCATTAAATTATTTTTAGTATAAAGTAAGTATGCTAAAACTGATCCAACTGCTAAATCGGACATAACAGAAAATGTCGAATATGATATCATGTCTGGAAAAAAAGCATAAAAATATCTATATAAACACGATATTAAAATAATAGTGCTTAGGAATTTCAATAGATGTTTCCTGGGAAGAAAAGCTATTACAAATGGCCAAACTAGATAGAATTGCTCTTCAACTGATACTGACCAAAGAACAGCTGTTGGCACATTAGTACTCAAAGCGCCATTGAAGTTAGCAAGAAAAAATATATAGTTAGGTAGTACTGAGAACAATGGGTTCATCAGAAAAACAAAACTTTCAGAGCCAATAATTAAGCGCGCTATTACTGGTAATATAAAAAAACCAACAATAAGAGTTGTGAAATACACCGGCCATATTCTAAGAATTCTTTTAAGATAGAAACTTTTCAAAGATACCTTACCATTATTATCTTTTTCTCTAATCAATAGGTAGGTAATCAAAAAACCAGAAAGTACAAAGAAAAATGATACGCCAACATCTCCATTTACTAGAATATACTTTTTAAATAGCTGATAAAAATAAGAATTATTGTCATACCCTAGAAATAACGATGCATGAGAAATAAAGACAGCAAAAAAAGCTATGAACCTAAGTCCATCAAGATTTTCAAAATATAAAGGTTTATGATGGTTGTCCGCCATCGCATCGTTTGTTACTACAGACACTTGAATATTTTTAATTACTCACTTAAAACACCATCAAATTCTGGTCCGTCTTTTTCCGCTTCCTCCTTGGTTAATCTTACGACACCATCTTTGTGATGAGCAGGAGAGTAGATTGTGTACATTTTTAAGTCTTCTGTATCTGAGGTATTAATAATATTGTGTTGAGTATTTGAAGGAACGATTATTACATCACCATCCGCTACTTCATATTCAGTCTCACCAACAATTACTTTTCCATGTCCCTTTTCAAAACGGAAAAATTGGTCATTTTCAGTATGAACTTCAAGGCCAATGTCTTCACTTGGTTTAAGTGACATAAGCACTAATTGCATATGAGCGCCTGTATAAAGCACTTTTCTAAAATTAATATTTTCTAATGTTTCTTTTTCTATGTTTTCTTTATATCCTTTTTTCATAACGATATTGTAGCATATTTGCTATTTGAGGTATAATATAAACATTAATATGCGTTACAAATTCTTCGCTAATTCTCAGAAGTCATGGCAAGCAATGTTTAATGCTATTTCTGTTGCTAAAAAATCTGTATATCTCGAGATGTATATTTTTCAGGATGGGATGGTGGAGTTTGATTTTTTGAAGTTAATAAAACAAAAAGCCTCAGAAGGTTTGAGAGTTAGAATAATTTTAGATTCATTTGGAAGTTCAAATTTGAGTAAAAAAGCAGTAATGGAAATTAGAGAATCAGGGGCAGAGATATTCTTTCTAAGTTATCTTTTCCACAGAACACATAGAAAAATTTTGATTGTCGATGAACAAGTAGCTTTTATTGGAGGTGTAAATTTTCAGCAAAGCTCATCGCTTTGGAACGATTTAGTTGTGCAATCAAAAGGAAAGTTGGTATCTGTTATAATTAGATCTTTTGCAAAGTCTTATGTAGAGTGCGGAGGTCTTGATCAATCCATTATTTCGCTTAGTAAAAGGAATAATGTTCATAGAAAAATTCCTAGAATCAGAAAGAAAATGCACGATTGGATTATAGAGCATTCGCCTGTGAAGAATAGATTTCGTCTAAAAAAGATTTACACAAATCATTTATCGAAAGCTAAAAAGGACATAGTTCTTTTAACCCCGTATCTTATACCAAAGCGATGGTTTATTGGCTTGCTCCACCAGGCACATCTTCGGGGTGTTAATGTTGAAATTTTAGTACCAAGAGACACTGATCATTATGTTATAGATAGAATTAATTACTATTATATGTGTAAGCTCTCTAAACTCGGAATAAAGTTTTATCTGGAGCCAAAAATGAATCATGCAAAAATTATGGTTATTGATTCTAAGGATGCAATTATTGGATCAAATAATTTGGATTTCTTATCATTTGAATTTAACTCCGAGATTGGCATTTTCTTTAAAGATCCTCATGCAATCTTGAAAATCACGAAAATAATTGATGTATGGAAAAAAGAATCAGTTTTTTTTGATCCAGGTTCATGTAAAATGAAGTGGTTTGATTATGTCTTGTTTCCTGTTATAAGTTTATTTTTGCGATTTCTCTAACGTCTGAATTAGGTTTAATAAAAAAAGATGGGGCTTGCGGCAGATGCCGCAAGCCCCATCAGGGGTTACAATCTTATTTGTTATAGGCCATGAACTGCTTCTTATCGGGCAGCTCAAGCCCTCTGGACATCCAGTATCCGGTGTACATGCGTTCTTTCAAACGCGGCCTCAACTCCGAGTCTTTCAGCTTTCCCAATGGGGCGGCTTTGACTATCATAACTGTTGACCAGTTGCTGATAATCTCTCGTGATGAATATACATCGATCACTGGGCGGGTAGCCCATTCCTTTCCTAGTCCATCTTGCTTCGCAAGTTGACGTGATGCTCTTCTGGCGGTTACTGCTCCTCCAATATCCACAGCGAGATAGAGGTTTGTGACCCCTTTCTTTGTAGTCATCAGAACGAGTGAGCCAAACGGTATGACCCTGGGGTCAGTTGCGATTGTCCCAATAACCTTGGAGTTTCCTTCACGGAGTTTAACGCCCGTTTTGGAATCTCCATTCAATGTACCTGGATCGCAGTGAGGTTCAGACTTGTGATACTTGGTCACGCAGACCTCCATGTAGCACAATTCCAACCTATTACAATCCCTATCTCTGTTGTGATTTTTGTTTTCTCCATCACCCTTGGCGTTGGTAGTGCCAAATGGGATTATAGTGATGAATGCTGCAAAAATAGCAACTTTCTTTATATGTATCATCAGTCTTTTTTATGGTTCACTTAGCACCGACAGTTGTGTACTCGGTCCTTATTACTTGTAATCTATTTTTGACGATGTGTCAAGTTTTTTACCAAAAATAAGGCTAATATGAGCCATTCTGTAATATATGATGTAGAATAGCGTCAAAATCAAGTAAGTTATGTAAACAAAAATACACATCTGGTTATTGATGTGTATTTTTGTTTTTTCCGACTTTGTGCTCGGGGCGGGACTCGAACCCACACAGGCTTACGCCTACGACATTTTAAGTGTCGCGTGTCTACCATTCCACCACCCGAGCTTTTTTATTTTTATTCAATCCTCTATGAGTAGGCTGCAAACTATGACAATTTGGGCAAAGTATCTGCAAATTAGATATTCTATTGTCCATATTATCACCATTTATATGGTCTAGTTCTAAAGGTAATCTTCCTTCGGCTGTTGTTTTGTTCCAACCACATATCTCACATTTCTTTTCCTTTAAGCCTTCTTTAAATAAACGCTTTTTAAGTTTGTGACTTTGAAATGTGCTGTTTACTACAAGAATATCTTTAGTTGGAATTAAAGGTGTCTTATCAGAAAATTTTTTACCCTTGCTCCACCCTCTACCTGTAAAATGTGCTATCGAAACATTGTATTCCAAAACATATTTCTTTATTTGAGTATAATTTCCTCCAGCCTCAACTAATGCAAGTTTTTTCAGAACCTGCCTATAGCTTGTAGATTCGGAAACTGACTTGATAAGTTGATCTTTTGACCATTTTCTTTTTCTCATTTAAAGATTTTGTACGGAAATATGTAAAACAAATTTTACATGAGGCGTAGGCCGGGATCGAACCGGCGCATAACGATTTTGCAAATCGCCGCGTTAACCACTTCGCCACTACGCCAAACCGTCACTGTCCTATATTTAGTCTTATTCAACCAAATCTAACCCTGACATTTTGCTATTTTAGCATCCTGTCAATATTCTGTCTATTCAATTCACCAAAGTCTATTTTGAAATCAAAGAAGGGTATAATACCTAGCTTTGACTTAGCTTTTACATAACTTCTGAACTCCTTACATTTTCTATTAGCAAATTCTTCAACAACTGGGCCTTTATCTTCTGGTAAAACACTAAGAAGGATTGTTGCTTTCTTAGCTCTATCGCCAAGAATGACATTAGTAACAGTAACAAGAGATGTTCTGTTTGCTTCACGTGACATAAACTCCATAGCCAATTCTTTAATGATATGAATAGCCCTTTCGTCTCTATGTGGTTTTATTATTGCTTTAGATTTCATGTTTTTTTGTTGGGGTCAGGCACCATGGTGCCTGACCCCAAAGTATTACTTTATGATTTTGTGGAATGTTTCCAATTTATCTCCAGCTGTTATTTCAACCTTTGACTCAACCATAGCTCCAAATTCTTTTCCTTCTTCAACTGAACCAATTTTAGCCTTAAGGTGTTGAAGTTCACGAACACGACCTCTACCAATTTCAATATCGCGTCTAAGAATTTTAACTTCATCGTTAAATGAAATCATTCCAGTTTCAACTCTTCCTCCAAGAACTTGTTTGTCCTTGCTTGCGCTAAATATTTTAAGAACCTTAATCATTCCTTTAGTTTCTTCAATTTGAGTTCTTGGTCTATGTTCTTCTGCAAATTCTTGTAACCATTCTGTCATCTTGTAAATGATATTGAATGTCATTATATGAATTCCATTTTTGTCCGCCATGGACTTTGATCCACTATCAATCTTTGTGTTGAATCCAAGAATAACTGTTCCAGCTTTTCCTGAAGCTAGTTTGACGTCTTTTTCTAGAATATCTCCAATACTCATCGCAATAATTCTAATTTCTACATTAGGAACTTTAATTTTATTTTCGATTTCATACTTCACAGCCTCCGCAGATCCTGAAGTGTCTGCTTTGATAATTACAGGAAGAACAACTGTATCAATAATCTCTTCACCATTTTCATGAGCAAGAGCATTAGCTTTGTTTGTAGCTGTAATTCTGTCTATAACACGAACCTTTTGAATAGCTTCAGATCTTTCTCTTGCTTTTATTAATTCTTCTGCAACATAAGCCTCAGCTGTTTTTTTGCTTCCAAATGTAAAGCATACTCCACCAACCTCAGGCTCTGCTGTCCAACCAACAACTCTAACTGGAGTAGAAGGTCCAGCTTCTTTTAATGGCTTTCCTAGAAAGTTTTCCATAATTCTAACAGGAGACAATGCTGTTCCTGAAACAATAAATGATCCAGTGTAAAGTGTTCCATTCTTAACAATTAGTGTTGCAGAAACTCCTCTAACTTTATCTCTATTTGCTTCAATAACAACACACTCTGCTTCAGCAAATGGATCTCCATTAATCTCATCAACTTCTGCAGTTAGTAAAATTAAATCTAATAGTTCATCAACACCAGCTCCTGTCTTACCAGAGAATGCTATCCATGGAATACTGCCTCCATAACCTTCAACATAGATTTCATTCTCTGCCAGGGAAAGCTTAACTCTATCAATGTCAGCGTTTGGCTTATCGATTTTACTGATTCCAACAATGAAAGGAAGTCCTGCATCTTTGATTGCTTTAAGAGCATCTAGTGTTTGAGGTTTAACTCCGTCTTCAGCTGATACAACAAGAATTGCAATGTCTGCTGCTGTTGCACCACGCGCTCTGATCGCGCTAAATGATTCATGACCTGGAGTATCAATAAATACTATTGTCTTTTTTTGTTCCTTACCATTAGCATCAACGGCAGTATGGTCAACTTCATAAGCTGACATTCTTTGTGTAATTCCTCCCACCTCTTTATCAACCACATTAGTTTTTCTGATGTAGTCAAGAAGTGTTGATTTACCGTGGTCAATGTGGCCCATTACGACAACTACCGGCGGTCTAGAGTCTGATGTTTGAATTTCCATTTAAACCCTAATATATAATATTTTTAGGGATTTGGCAAACTACTTCCAGATAAGATTAAACCTTTGGAGACACTAATCTGTCATGCGCCATTGCAATTGATTTTGCTTCTTCTTCGGTTAGTTCGAATGTTGACTTGAATTTTTCAATTGGCTTTGCAAAAACGCTCATTCTGTCACTTGAATATAGACTTGAAAAAACTACTCCATCTCCTTGTTCATTTATGAAAGCCGTTGAAAAGCTTTGATTTCCACCAGATCCAGTTCCTTTAAATGGATTGAATCTTAGTGTATCCACTCCTTGTATTCCATTTCTTAGGCGTTTTTCAACTAGTGTTAGGTACTCCTGAGATTCCTTTTTGAAGACCTCTAGGTCATCAATATGCTTAATCATTGAAGTGATACTTTCTTCAATTGATTTTGCTCCGCTTTTAAGAAGGTTTTTTAACCTCATTTGTATTCCGATAACCATTATTAGAAGAATCAGGACGACTACAGAAAGTGCAATTAGTCCGATTGACAATATATCAGCGCTTAAATAAAACATAACACAAAGTATACAGAATCAGTCTTTTTTTGTATAGTGTAGTTATTAACCTTTTGTTAAAAATATGTCCAAAAGAATTTATCTAGATTATGCGTCAGTTACACCTATCGATAAGAAAATATCGAAGGAAATTTTACGTGTGTCACAAAAATATGTTGCAAATCCATCTTCATTATATAAAGAGGGGGTTGAGGTTTTAAATTTTTTAGAATCATGTAGAAATCGAGTTGCAAAAGCACTTGAGGTACATGCTGATGAAATTATTTTTACATCAGGTGGAACGGAATCAAATGCTTTAGCTATTAAAGGTGTAATTAAAGGATATATAGCGGAACAGACAAAAGCTGATGGACTGGATAGTGAAATTAATAATGATATTAATGGGGATATTATAATTCCACATATAATTAGTTCAACAATTGAGCATCCTTCAATTAGAGAACTTTTGAATAATTTAGAAAAAAAAGGAGAAATTGAATTAACCCTAATCTCGCCAAACGAAGAAGGAATTATTGAAGCATCAGAAATTTCTGAAGCATTAAAACCAAAGACTATACTGGTGAGTGTTATGTATGCTAATAATGAAATTGGAACAATTATGCCACTAGCCCAGATTGGAAAAAAGTTGAGAGAATATAAGCGAGGCCTTGGTAGAACAGAATTTGATATGCCGTTTTTGCACAGTGATGCATCGCAAGCAGTTCAATATTTATCAATGAGAGTTCCATCTCTTCATGTTGATTTAATGACAATGGACGGTGGAAAAATTTATGGACCACGTGGAGTAGGGGCTTTGTTTGTAAAAAGAATTGTTCCTTTTAAGTCAATTACAGATGGTGGTAGTCAAGAAAATGGAAGACGAGCCGGAACAGAAAATGTGCCGGGAATTGCAGGCTTTGCATTAGCTCTTGAAACAGCAGAAAAAGAAAAGACAAAAGAATTTACGAGGGTTGAGGTTCTTCGTAATATGCTTTTGGAATATTTGAAGTCATCAAAAATTGGCGATTCTAAAATGGGGGAGTTTTTTACAATAAATGGCACAATAGAAGAAGGACAAAGATTACCTAATAATTTAAATATTTGTATCAAAGAAATTGACGCAGAGTTTCTTGTCGTAACATTGGATGCAATGGGCTTGTGCGTTTCTTCTGTAACAAGTTGTAGAACACTTTCTGAAGATTCATATTCATATGTTGTTCAAGAAGTATCAGGGGACGGTTGTTCTAAATCATCTCTAAGAATAAGTCTAGGAAAATACACAACAAAGTCCGATGTAATTAAGGCGGGGAAGATGGTGGTGGAGGCGGTCACTAGAGTTTAAACTGATGCTCTAAATAAATCTTAAAAAAGAGATGCAATTCTGTTTATATTTTGTAAATAATATATAAATTATGATATAATTTTTATATATGAAAAAAAATGCAACAATATTATTACTCGCTTTGTTTTTGTCTATCAGCTTTTGTAATGTTGTAAAAGCAGATAGTGTGAGTCAAACCATAAATATTCCTAGTATTTATAACAATGGTCTAGTGTCAGCCCCCGGTTACTCAGTTCTGGTTGGTTCTAATCTGTACATTGCAAACTCAGGTAGTCCATCTGTCGCAGTCTCAATAATGGACACAACTACTGACCTAATTTCTTCCACAAGATTATCCTTTAATTATGGGGATGATACTCCGATGTATATGACGCTAGTTGGAACTAAATTGTATGTTTCCACATATGGAGGACTTGGTACTGATAATGTTTATGTGATGGATACCGTAACTGGCTCTACTACACCTACAGCGACAATAATAGTTGGTGATGGCGCTTTCTTTTCGATCCTTGTTGGTACAAAGCTCTATTCTGTAAATAAAAACTCAAATGATGTGTCTGTTATAAATACTATAACGAATACCGTAAGTTCTGCTATTAACGTTGGCACCACCCCGATATCCGCAACACTTGTGGGTACAAAGCTTTATGTGACAAACTCAGGCTCAAGTAATATTTCTGTTATTGATACAACAACGGATACTGTTACAAAAACAATAACAGTTGGCACGGCACCTCAAATGTCAGTTGTTGTTGGAACCAATCTCTATGTGGTAAATAAAACAACAAATAATATTAAAATAATAGATACAATAACAGATACAGCTTCATCAACGACTATAACTGTAGGAACTTCTCCAAGATCAATAACTGTGATTGGTACAAAACTGTATGTAAGTAATAATACGACAAACAATGTTTCTGTTGTTGATACTACAACAAACACAGTTACAGGTATTATTATTGTTAATGCTGGTCCAGTAAATTCAACAGCTGTTGGTACAAAATTATATGTTAACAACTTTGGTTCTAGTACTGTGTCAGTAATAGATGCAAATACAAATAGTGTTTTGTCTACTATTGCTGTTGCGTCGACACCAAAGTACTCAGTACTTGTTGGGACAAAGCTGTATGTGCACAACTCTGGAAAAAATATATCAGTTATAAATACGCTAACGGATACGGTTTTGTTAACCACTCCACAGAATATCAATTATTTGTCAACACCTTACAAAACAGTTCTTGTCGGCACAAAACTGTATATAGCAAACCAAGGATCAAGTAATGTCTCTGTAGTTGATGCTGTAACAAAAGCAGTATTAAACTACGTTGTAGTAGGTTATGGTCCCCAAGAGATTATTAATGTAGGTACTAAAATATATACTTTTAATGCAGGGTCTTCTGATGTATCTGTTGTAGACACATTGACTGATACTAATATTAAAACTATTTCATTTTCATCAACATGTGTTTCGCCTGTCTTAATAGGTTCAAATATTTATCTTGGAAGTGGTAATAATATTAGGATAATCAACACAATAACAGACACAGCTTCATCAACAACTGTAGCAGTAGGAACGTCCCCCGGTTTTCTCAATCTTGTCGGTACAAAATTATATATAACAAACTCAGTCTCAAATAATGTCTCTGTTGTAGACACGACAACAAACACGGTGGTGGCAACAATCGCTGTCAATAGTAACCCCAGACACTCTACTTTTAACGGTACAAACCTTTACGTTGTAAACTATTCATCAAGTACTGTATCCGTTATAAATACAAGTACAAATACTGTTTCATCAACTATAAATGTTAACAAAAGTCCACTATACTCTATCTCTGTCGGTACAAAACTATATGTACTAAATTCCGCATCAAGTACAGTTTCTGTTATTGACTCAACGACAGATGCTGTGATAAAAACTATTGCTGTTGGTTCAACCCCTAACTCCGCAGCTCTTCTTGGTACAAAGCTATATATAAATAATCAAGCATCAAATAATGTATCAATAATTGATACCGTGACTGACTCAGTAACACAGACCTTATCCGTTGGGACAAAGCCAATTTACTCAAGTATTGTAAATGGTCAGGTGTATGTATCCAATTATTCTTCCGCCTCCATCTCCATTATCTCTGCCGACAACACAAAACCATCAATATTAAATACAAGTGTATTAACTGGTACAGATAATGCTGTTGTTAACATAACAACCGACAAAAATGTAACAAATACAGTTGATTACGGAACATCAAGCTCATATGGACAAACAGTTGTGTCTTCACTTGGCGTAACTAGTGCATTGTCATTAATTGGATTACAAAGTGGAACAGTATACCACTTCCGTATTACAGCAAGAGATGAATCAGCGAATATTTCAACCTCAACTGATTTAACTTTTACAACAAATGTTCCATCTGCTCTTGCTTCTGTGTATTCAGGTGGTGCTAGCGGTGGGTATGCGCCACAATCTCTACAATTAACACCTATCACTGTTAATATACCTTCTACTGCAACAACACCATCCATTTCATCAACAGGTCCTGTATCTTTCACCAAAAACCTATCTGTATATTCAACAGGTTCTGATGTTAAAAAATTACAGG
The DNA here is from genome assembly GCA_037127815.1 of bacterium. NCBI lineage: Bacteria > bacterium. The sequence goes on along the minus strand of JBAXXP010000002.1, from coordinate 159,016 downwards.
CATATCTTAATGCAAAGGGATTCACTATTGCAAAGACTGGTGTTGGATCCAAGGGAAAGGAGACTACATACTTTGGACCTGCTACCAAGGCTGCGCTTATAAAGTTCCAGAAGGCAAACAAGATTCCTGCTACGGGGTATTTTGGACCACTGACAAGGGGGATTATTAGTAATTTGAAATAGAGTTTATCAATATAATTTTATGATGTCATATAAAATCAGATACCCTATACTTGTTCTTATTCTTTTGGTAGCAATTATTTTTCCATTAAATACCAAAGCAACATCCACGGTATTTTACGCTAATGGAGTTGCTTCTAGTACAGATATGTATAAGCACATATCTAGTGAGGTTGATAATAGATTGATCGGATTAAGTTCAACAACTGCATCAAGTATTTTTACAACACAAAATTTTGCAAGTAGTACATTTGTTAGAAATACAAATATTTGGACATCCAAGGGAACTACATCTATTGACTTAACCGGTATATCACCTTGGAATTCAGATGGTGCACAGACTAAAGCCGGTACATTGATATCTCCTAGACATATAATTTTTGCAAACCATTATACTATCGCAAATGGTTCAACTATTAAATTTGTTGATAATAATAATAATGTCATAACCAGAACTATGGTTAATAGTTTAAGAGTTGGTACTACAGATATTAGAATTGGTATTTTAGATTCTGATGTTCCAGCAAGTATTACATACTACCCATTAATTGCTGATCCAACTGTATTTGCTCAATACTTACCGATATTTAAGGATCTTCCTCTGTTTGCAACTGATCAGAATGAAAAAGCTTTGATTTTTAATGCGGATAGTATAACCATCGGTAACAAAAGCGTAAATTACAATGGAGTGGCCTCAGCCGATCCCCTTAGAAATAGTTTTTCTAAGACAGATTTGGTAGGAGGAGACTCTGGAGATCCTTTATTTGTTATTATTGACGGGAAACCAGTGTTGCTAACAACTTTCTTTGGAAACACAACTAGTGATTTTACGTCAGCATATATTTCTGATATAAATCAAACGATGGCCACACTTGGTGGTACTTATGAAGTTTCTACTTACAATTTCGATAAATTTAAAGTAGTACCAAATATTAGCTCATTAGCAACAAATCAAAATGCTATTAGTATATTAGATAATGTAAAGAATGGGGATGTGGTAGGTCAAACTGTTTTGGATCAAACAAGCTTTAATCAATTTCTTCCAATTAAACCGAAGTTTATAATAGTAAATGGTAATTTAGGTTTAGCTGTATCAGCAACAGGTACTATATCTATCAATGACAATAGATATATATCAAGTGGTTACTTAAATGTTCAGGTTTCACCTGATTGGGTTATTTCAAATGGGTATAGGCCAAATGAATCGGTTTATTTGACTATTCCAATAAATGTCCTGTCCTCAATTTCAAATATCTCAAACCTTGTGACAACAACTACTGATCTTACGGCAAATGTCTCGTTTAATACTAACTTTAATGCGACTTCAACACTGGATTATGGATTGACAGATAGCTATGGCTCAAGTACATCTTTAATCGCTACAACTACAACTCATTCATATTCGCTTACAAATCTTGTTCCTGACACGCTATATCATTTCAAAATTACAACGTTAAATATAAATGGAGTAATTGCAACAACAACAGATTCAACATTTAGAACAATCCCTACCCCGGTAGTTGTTGCACCTGTTGTATATAGTGGTGGTGGCGGAGGTGGTGGTGGGGGAGGATATTCATATATAGCTCCAATAGTTGTTGCTACAACTCCCGTCTCAACCATCTCAGCTATACAACCAATCCCAACCTCCTTATACAAAATCGGTGACAGAAACAAGAATGTAACAAACCTACAACTACTACTTGTCAAAGCAAAGCTTATGGATTCAAGCAAGGTCACAGGATACTTTGGACAAATTACAAAATCTGCACTTGATCTCTATAACAGCAAGATATCGAAAGATATATCAATATTAAATGCTTCATCCTCTGTTGTATCAAACATAGTTGCTACCACATCAAATGTTGTTAATACTACAACTACAACATTTGAATTCACAAAAGACCTATCACTTAACATGGTTAATGAAGATGTTAGGAATCTACAGATATACTTGAACAACAATGGATTCCCAATTGCATCATCAGGTGTTGGCTCACCCGGTCATGAATCAAATAGATTCGGCCCTGCTACCAAGGCTGCTCTTATCAAGTTCCAGAAGGCAAACAAGATTCCTTCTACGGGGTATTTTGGGCCACTGACGAGGGGAATTATTAGTAATTTGAAATAGTCCAACTCACTGTAATTTGGTGTGAGATGGTTTTTCAACTTGTCGAATATGTGCTATAATAGCTATATATGCCACCATTACATCATTTTACAACCAAAGCCAAAGATGTCATCAAAAAAGCCCATGAATTAGCCATAGAACGTGGTCAAAATCATGTGAATCCGCTTCACTTGCTAACAGCCCTTGTTGTCCAGGAAGACGGTATTGTTTTGGCTATTTTAGATAGACTAGAAGTTGATACAATTTTGCTTGCTGACAACCTTATTGAAGAAATTGATACAGGTGAGGCAGGGAATACAATGTCTACATCATATCAACTATATTTAACTCCAGAGCTTGCTCAAGTTATTGAAGCGTCAGGCAGAGTTTCCGCAACGCTTAAGGATGAGTTTGTATCTGTTGAGCACTTATTGCTTGCGCTTTTTGATGTTGCATCATCTGCGCGTGAACTTTTGTTTAAATTCAAATTAGAAAAATCTATGGTGCTTGATGCGTTAACTGCATTCAAAGCTGGAAAAGGAGCATCTGCTGATGCTGCTCCAAAGAAAATGAAGGCAATTCTTAAGTTCACTCGTAACTTAACAAACCTTGCTAGAGAGAATAAATTAGATCCAGTTATCGGAAGAGATGCGGAGATTGCAAGAGTTATTCAAATTCTTTCAAGAAGAACAAAAAATAATCCAATGTTAATTGGAGAGGCTGGAGTTGGAAAGACTGCAATCGCAGAAGGGTTGGCAAACAGAATCGCACTAGGCGATGTACCAGAATCTCTAAAAGATAAAGACCTTGTATCGCTTGATATGGGTATGCTTGTTGCTGGAACAAAATACAGAGGAGAATTTGAGGAGCGTTTAAAAAATATTTTAAAAGAAATAGAAAAATCAGATGGAAAGATAATTCTTTTTATCGATGAAATCCACACTATTGTTGGAGCTGGATCTGCAGATGGCGCACTTGATGCATCTAATATGTTGAAGCCTGCACTTTCTCGTGGAGAGCTGCATGCAATTGGAGCAACAACACTTAAGGAATATCAAAAGCATATTGAGAAAGATCCTGCTCTTCAAAGACGTTTTCAACCTGTTTTTATTAATGAACCATCAGAAGAGGATGCAATTTCAATTCTTAGAGGTCTAAAAGAAAAGTACGAGTTGTATCACGGTGTTCGTATAACAGATGATTCAATTGTTTCCGCTGTTAAATTCTCTTCAAGATATATTTCAGATAGATTTTTGCCAGATAAGGCAATTGACTTAATTGATGAGGCGGCATCTGCACTTAAAATCGCGCTAGAAAATAAGCCGCCAGAACTTGAAGTTGCTCATAGAAAAATAATGAGATTGGAAATTGAGAGACAGGCTTTAATTAAAGAGTTAGTAACCAACAAGTCTGTTAAGGCTAGGATAAAGGATATTGAGGCTGATATTGCAAATCAAAAAGAATCAACTAGGGAGACTGAAGCTAAATGGATTAATGAAAAAGAAACTCTTGCTGATATTAAATCTATTAAGAAGCAATTGGAGTCATTAAGACAGGACGCAGAAAGGGCAGAGGCAACAGCTGATTTATCAAAAGCAGCTGAGATGAGATATGTAAAAATTCCGGCACTTGAAAAAGATTTGGAAGCAAAAGCAAAGCGCTTAAAAAAGTTACAAGTTTTCAGAAGAATTCTCAAGGAAGAAATTACAGAAAATGATATTGCCGCAGTTGTTTCAAGATGGACTGGAATTCCAGTTTCGAGAATGTTAGAAGAAGAGGCAAGAAAAATATCTAGAATTGGTGAGGAGCTTACAAAACAAGTTGTTGGACAAGATGCTGCTGTTAAGATTGTAGCAGACACTATTAAGCGATCACGTGCTGGTATTAATGATCCACAAAAACCAATCGGTTCATTCATTTTCCTTGGACCAACTGGCGTTGGAAAAACAGAATTAACAAAAGCTCTTGCAAAGTTTATGTTCGATGATGACAAGGCTCTTATTAGAGTTGATATGTCCGAGTACATGGAAAAGCATTCAGTTTCAAAAATCATTGGTGCACCTCCCGGATATGTTGGACATGATGAAAGCGCAACACTTACTGACATTGTAAGACATCGTCCATATTCTGTAATTTTGTTCGATGAAATTGAGAAGGCTCACCCTGAGATATTCAATATTCTACTTCAGGTTCTTGATAATGGACGATTAACTGATTCAAAAGGTAAAACTGTTAACTTTAAAAATACTATTATTATAATGACATCAAATATTGGTGCTCAATATATTGATAATATGCAAAAAATTGGATTTGCAATCGAGAAAACTGATAAGTCAGATTATGAAGATGCAAAGACAAGAGTAATGGGAGCACTTAAGAATAGTTTCAGACCAGAGTTCTTGAATAGAATCGATGAAATTGTTATTTTCGATATATTATCTCCTGAGGCAATTAAAGATATTGTTAAAATTGAAGTAGAGAAAGTTATTAAAAGACTTCTTGAAAAGGAAATCACACTTGTTGTTTCTGAAGGTGTTTATGAGTATCTTGCAAAGGAAGGATATAATCCACAATATGGAGCTCGTCCATTAAAGAGATTAATTCAATCTAAGATTCTGACTGCCGTTGCTGGTTTGATTATCGATCAAGGTGTAATTAAGGGTGGAACAATTAACGTTGGAATTGACGCCAAAACATCTGAGTTTACATTTGATGTTAAGAAGGTGAAAAAAGGCAAGGTTATTGATGTTAAGGAGGTAACAGATGGATCTTTGTCTAAGGAGAGTTTAGTTGCTCCAATCAAGGCTAAGGTGGCAAAGAAGAAGGTTTTGGCTAAATAGTATGACTAGACATATAATTCATGTAAATGAACCTTATTTTACACACCTCGCAAATGAGTCCAAGAAAGTCGAAGGAAGATTGAACAAGGATAAGTTTTCAGAGATGAATGTAGGAGATGAATTGTTTGTGAACGATTGTCTAACTTTAAGTATTGTCGGTAAGAAGATATATAAGACCTTTAGAGAGATGATTGCCAAAGAGGGCTTGAATAATGTAATACCTGGGGCTAAGTCTATTGATGAGGCTGAATCTGTCTATTATGGATTCTACACCGTAAAGGATGAAAGCTTGTTTGGGGTGGTGGCTATAGAAGTGGTTGTTGTTTCAAAGGTATTATAAGGGAATATACCTGTCTTTTAGCTAATAATAAGATATTTGGAAAAAACAGGAATATCTGCTATGATATTCCTACGCGCAGATGGCAGAGCGGTCAAATGCATCTGACTGTAAATCAGACGCCTTCGGGCTACGTAGGTTCAAATCCTACTCTGCGCACAAGGCTCAAACGGTGATTGGCACCAAAACATTATTAATTCGGGGCCCAAATATATATACAAACATGTCACAAACAAGATTAGTTAAAGTAGCTCACAAAAAGACAGGTGAGATCTATCACACAAGTAAAAACAAGAAAACTGTAGAGCGTAAGCTAAAACTTATGAAGTACAGTCCAAAGCTACGTAAGCACGTAGAGTTTTCAGAGATCAAGAAATAATTTCTTTAAATAATCCGACGGGATTATGAATAGAAAAATAAAAAACACCCTCCTAGGTGTTTTTTATTTGCGTTACTAAAACTTTTGGCTTACTTCAGTATAAGAATATTTTACTCTACACTTGGGTACATCTGCCTTAGTTGTTTCATAATCATGTTGTACGCTCCCTTACTCATTGATCTACTTGTAACCTTAAACTTAGCTGCTGCAATAAATTTTTCTATTGAGTCAATACCCCTTTCTCTTGTGAGCGCATCAGTGGCGTCGAGGGCTTGCTTTTGTAAGGCCTCAATGTTGACGTCCCGTGGTACATCCCCGAGTCTTTCATTGTCTTCGTCGATTGTCTCGCCTAATTGCTTATAGATTTCTTTTGCGTTAAAGGGGGTCTCCTGTGGAGGGGGAAATTCACTCATAATTTTATCTAATTATATTCCAATTATTTTTTAATTAATAAACTTGCTGGATTATTATACTATAAACTGACTCATCCATGCCGTGTTTTTCTTTTACGTCATCTAAAACTTTGATGAACGCTTTTTCAGAATCTGGTTGAGGGTGCATTCTTCTAATGTGAATTAATATATTTAATGCTGACTCATATTTACTTGTCATTTCATCTGATATAACTCTTCCATACTTTTCCTCTTCCTCTCTATGATCATATATAACTTGATCTAATCTATTATATATCTCTGCCACATCAAAAAATGTTTCGGGTGTCTGATGTTTTTCGCCCATATTTCTTGTGGTTATTGGTAATGGGTTAATTATATCAAAGTGGTCCTTATTAACAATCATATAAATGTGTCATAATTTTAGTTGTGATTTTGGTTGGTGTAAATGGGTTGTATGGGCCTAGTCATAAGCAGGTTTGGCTTTTTAGTCAAAATAGATTAAGATAGTAGAACAAACGTTCAGAGGCTGGCAGGGGACGATTTGGTTAGAATCACAAAATACGGGCCTATAGTTTCAATGGTAAAACGACGGTTTCCAAAACCGCAGTTCGAGGTTCGAGTCCTCGTGGGCCCGCTAGAATATACAATATTATGAAAAAAGGAGAAGATTATACAGGTGTTACAATTGTATATCTATGTCACGATGGAAATGGTAAATATTTGCTTTCAAAAAGAAGTAATAGTTGCAGGGATGAGCATGGAACCTGGGACTGTGGTGGAGGAGGTCTTGAATTTAATGACACTGTAGAAAACACTCTAAGAAAAGAGATTGCTGAAGAATATCGCACAGATATATTAAATTTTGAATTTTTAGGGTACCGAGATGTTCATAGAGAGCACCAAGGAAAAAATACTCATTGGGTAGCTCTAGATTTTAAGGTTAAGATTGATCCATTGAAAACAGGTAACGGGGAGCCTCATAAATTTGATGCTGTAGAATGGTTTTCTTTAGACGCCTTTCCTGAACCACTTCATTCTCAACTTCCAAATTTTTTGAACTTGTACAAATCTAAAATATGATTTAAATATTATGTACAAATAAACCCCGCCGTTCTGCTTAATGCATACTAGGCGGGTTTTTTTTGTTTAATTAACTATCATTGGTACCAAATTAATGGGCCCAAATCGGGTAAGGGTCTATTCCTCAACATAACATAGATAATAGAATCTTTAGACATGGAAGCTTGATCAGTTATTTGCCATCCTTGTTCAAAGAGTTTGGTTGCAGGTTTATTCTCAAAAAATATCATAGACTTACCATCCCAGCATCCAATATACTTTACGGAAGTTGGCCATGTGACAATAGATTTATGTCCAAGTTTGGATGCTTGAACATCTAGTTTCCCTAAGTTGGCGTTGATGCATTGAACTTCAGAAATTGACATCGGCAAATAAATATTTTTATCTCGGTCCTGTTGAACAACAAGATTGTGGAGTTTTTCATATTCGTAAAAAATACCAATAGCTACACCTAAAACAAATATGAAAATAACAACAGCAGCATATGCAAGTTTGTTTTTCATCGAGTTATTTGGTTTGAGTTGATTTAGTTCCTCAGTAAATAAAAGAACTATGTTTATATAATGATATAACGAGGATTATTTTATGTCGAATGAGTTATATAACCTATCTCTTAATGGTGTAAAGTTCGATATAAGAAATTTTCAAAATTGACACAGATTATTGTCTATGAGATATTATTATCGGACCTAGAGAGGCAGTTCTCTGCTGGGATCGGCAAATTCAACACCAATAATTCAGTGAAAAATCCACCTGTCCACATTGTAGTTTACAGAAGTGATGCTGATGCGAGTATGATTGCCAGATTGTACTACAGATGCTCAGCAATGGCTGTTCCAAATTATGCAAAGTCCGGGCCGTATTTTGAAGGCTGGGGTAAAAGTGCTGAGGAGGCTATTGGAGATGTGGTTTCCAAACATGGCCGCAATGAATCATTTAATCTCAAAAAGTTCCTTGATACAATTGATATGCGCGAGGTCACACCTGAACAACTCGGCCGGTTCATCTTGTCCTACAGAAAAGGATGCCCAATTAACATTTATATTGATACTAGCAAGAGATGGGGCGACCTAGAACTTGTGTTACCAGAACATCTGAAAATTGAGTTTGCTCCTAAGGCTGATATTCGAAAAGGGTAGAGAAGTGCGATTATCATCTGGAATATCTAATCAAAACAAAGCCCCCGCTACGCGGGGGCTTTTCTGTATTTGTATTTTTTTATGAGCGATGTATACGGTTTATTGTACTACTATCTAATCTTTATCTTGCTTGTTGAGCACCTCCTTGTGGGGCTCCTGCACCCGCTCCAGCGCTTTGTACAGGTACATTAGGTCTTTGATTGATTGATGTTGCGTTGATACTTCCATCAGCATTAGCTTGGCCTGTAGCTGAAATTTGACTACCGACTACTACATCTTCAATTGTTCCGGCTGATGTTTTTTGAACAGCAGTTCCTGATGTAATAAAGATTATCTTTGATCCTCCATCTCTTAGCTTTACTGTGATACTTGTTGCATCTTTACTTAGTACCTCTCCAGAAACAGCTCCACCCATCATACCGCCTCTGTTTGTTCTAATATTATTTCCAGGGCCTCCTATGCCATTTGCATCTTGTCCAAATTGTCCCATTTGTCTTGATGAAGAAGGGTTACTATTAACTTTTGTACCTGCATAGAATGATATTCCAGCAACTAATACTAAAACTATTACTGCTATTATTATTTGATTTTTTTTCATATGATTTTGCGAAATCATGTCGCGCCGATGTCCTTTGGGCGCGACTATGATTAATGTGTTTTATTATTTTTTAATTTTTACCTTTATCTGTTCTTCACTTCGTCAATACCAAAATCTGCTGATTTTGGTACGATTTTTACGCATAAAAATCGGCTTAAAATCGAATCGTTTACTCATACTTCAGCGCATCTATCGGATTCAATCCCGCAGCCCGCCGCGCTGGATAGTATCCAAAGACAACCCCAATTACAGCTGAGACCGTGAAGGATAGAACTACAGAAGATATTGAAACTTGAGTTGCAATCAATCCCGAATAATTTATTCCGAAGGATATGAGCCATCCGAGGAGTATTCCAATGAACCCCCCGATAAAAGTAATCATTAAAGCTTCAATTAAGAATTGTAAACTAATATCTTTATTTTTTGCACCAATTGCTTTTCTTAATCCAATTTCCCGAGTTCTTTCAGTTACCGTTGTAAGCATCATGTTCATAATTCCAATTCCACCAACAACTAGTGATATCCCTGCAACTGAACCAAGAAGAATGGTGAATATTTGAGTGATGCTCGATGCTGTTGCTGCAATGTCTGCTTGATTAAGAACACTGAAATCAGCGACGCCATTTTTTAGATTATGTTTTTCAAGTAGAAGGGAAGTAATCTGAGCTTGAATGTCAGCGCTAGAATTTGAGTCAGGAGCTTGAACACTTATTGTTGTTACATATTCATCGCCAGAAAGCATTCTTTGAGCTGTTGTAAGTGGTACCCAAATAAGATCGTCCTGACTACCAAAACCAGTTCCTCCTTTTGCAACCGTTAATCCGATAACTGTAAAATCAACTTTGTTAATTCTTATTTTTTTCCCAATCACATCAGCACCGGTTCCGTATAAGTCATCTCTGACATTGGGACCAATTACCGCAACCTTACTTCCAGATTGTAAATTTTGATCTGTTATAAATGTACCCTCAGCAATGGAAACATTTCTTACACTTTGATAATCAGGTGTGGCGCCTGTTACAGTTGTATTTGTATTTTGGCCAGCCGCAGTAACTTGATATCTTCCTGTGACTTCGGGAGCTACAGCTTTAATATTTGTGACCTGAAGTTTGATTGCATCAACATCAGCGAGTGTTAATGTTTTTGCACTTCCACGCCCGGCACTTACTTGCACACCTGGGCCACGTTGTGCACCTGGTGTTATAAGAATTAGGTTTGACCCAATTGATTGAATGCTCGATTGAATGGAATTTTGTGCGCCCTGTCCAATTGCGAGCATTGCAATAACGGAGCTAATTCCAATAACGATTCCAAGCATTGTCAGTCCAGAACGAACCTTGTTGGAAAAAATCGCAGAATATGTTTCGTGTAATATGTCTAATATTGTCATTTTTTTGGTTGGGGTCAGGCACCATGGTGCCTGACCCCAAATAATTATTTTTTATCGTCGTTCATTTTTTTAAGCAAAGCTATCGCATTTTGTTTCTTATGATTCTTTCTGTCTTCTGTGATTTTTCCATCTCGAATCACAATAATCCTATCTGCATGCTCAGCAACATCTGGCTCATGGGTAATTAGAACGATTGTCCTTCCAAGCTCTTCATTTAATTTTTGAAATGTACCAAGAACAATTTCCCCAGTTTTACTATCTAGGTTTCCAGTAGGTTCATCGGCCAAAATTAAACTTGGATTATTTACAAGGGCGCGAGATATAGCGACGCGCTGAATCTGTCCACCAGATAATTGATTGGAAAGGTGAGTGAAGTGCGATTCATCTAATCCAGATGCATGAAGTGCTGCGCGAGCTCTCTGTTCTCTTTCTTCTTCACCAACTCCAGCATAAATTAAGGGGAGCATTACATTCCTAAGAACAGTGCTTCTTGGTAGAAGATTAAAGGATTGAAAAACGAATCCAATTTTTTCTCGTCTAATGTCTGCAAGTTCATCATCGGATAGAACAGACACATCTTTTCCATCTAAAAAGTACGTTCCTGTTGTTGGAGTGTCCAGCGCTCCAAGTATATGCATTAATGTCGATTTTCCAGATCCTGATGGTCCCATGATTGCAACAAACTCGCCATCCTCAATGGTAAAACTTACTCCATCAAGCGCAAGAAATGCATTTGCGTCAGGGTCATATATTTTTGTGATGTTTTTTACTTCAATCATGTTTTTATATTATTATCGTCCTGTCGCAGCTCTTGTTCCTCCGCCTCCTCCAAACAAGCTAGGTGTTGATGTTGTCTTAGCGGCAGTTGCACTGGATGTTGTTGTTTTTGTAACAATTCTGTCTCCAACAATTAGACCTGATAAAATTTCTGTTTGAGTATCATTTGATAATCCAACTTCCACAGCTTGTTGTATAGGAACCTCATTTGCAGTTTGTGCTGTTGTTGATGTTGCAACTTTTGAACTAAACAACTCTACATATTTTATTCCTCCCTTACTTTTTACAGCACTATTTGGAATGACAATTACATCTTGTTTATTGTTTGTAATTATAGAAGCGCTGACGCTCATTCCAGATTTGACTCTGTCATCCTGAACATCAAAAGTAATTTTGACATTGTAATTAACAACACCTTGTGTGACAGTTCCAACTAAATCAATTGATTGAACAACTCCAGAAATACTTAAGGCGTCAATAGCGTCAAAAGTAAGTGTTGCTTTTTGTCCAGCAAGAATCTTGGCTGCATCAACTTCGTTTACAGTAATATCGGCTACTTTGTTCTTTGTGATAATTGTTCCAACAGATGCTCCTGAGGAAACTGCATCAGATGGCTTAATACTTATTTTTGCTATAACTCCATCAAAGGGGGCTGTGACAAAAAGATTTTGATAGGTTAATTGCTTTTGTTGAAGATTGATTCTTTGGGCTTCAATATCAAGATTGTCTGCACCATTTACAACCTTATCCAAGTTTGCTTGCTTTTGTGCAATCGTTTGTGGACCATTTTGAATAGTATCTTTTAAATCATTAATATTATTAACTGAGCTTGATAGATTAGATAGATCAGAGTTAATTTTACCTATCCAATTAATTAGATTGTTTGATGCGTTTACGGCTGCTGTACTGTTGCTTGATGCGTTTGTGCTGTTTGGATCTTGATTTTTAATGTAGTCAACAGTATTTTTTAGGTCCTTAAGAGTACTTGAAACTTCTTTTGTTATCTCATACGCTGTCTTAATTAATTGTTCAATAGAGCTTGTTGAATTTGATCTTGACGATGCTCTATAAGTTTCAAGAGCTGTCCTGTAGTCATTTTTTACTTTATCAAAATTTACACCAGCATTATTTTTAAAAGTCTTTGTTTGTGACGAAAGTGCTACCAAACTTTGATCATTCAAATATCCAGAACCTGAATAGAGTATATCGTTCATTCCAGTTACGGCCTCTGTCATGTCTAGATAACTTGAGGCAACAGAACTGTATCCGGTATCGTATGCATTATTTAGATTGTCTACTGATTTATTGTAACTTTGCTTAGTATTATTTAAATCATTTTCTGCTTGAATTCTTGTTGAAGCATCTGCAGGTTGAACAAATTGTTCATATGCAATTTGCGCAGCTCTATAATCAAGATATGCACTTGGATTATCAATTTGTGCAATAATTTGCGCAGCCTTAACCTCTTGTCCTGTTGTAACGTTTACTTTTAATATATCGCCAGAAGCCTTGGTCTTAAGGTCAATTTGATTTGATGCAGAAACTTGTCCGCTACCTGTTACGTTCGTGATAATTGAGCCTTTTTGAACATCAGATACAACATACGATGTAATAACTGGTGTAGGAAAAATTAATTTTATCAGCCAATATACTAATGCGATAACAACTATAGCAATGACGATACTTGTCTTTTTGTATGTCAAAGCAATTTGTTTCCATTTTAAATATTTATTCTTTAACCTAATCTTAAATGGTTCTTTATGTATATTTTTGATTTCTTTTTGCATATTGATTTAATTAAATTAATTATTTTGTCTCTGTTACTGATTTTGAAGTAGTTGCAGGTGCTACAATCGATGTGTTATCAGATTGCGGTGGTGGAGGTAATAATCTAATTAATTTTGCGTTAATTATTCCCTTGTCTGAAGGAGAAGTGTCTGTACCAGAAATTTCCCCAAGAACTATAATATAGTCACCAATTTTCAAATCTTTTGAGTTGATATCTTCTCTGAATTGTCTAATTAAAGTGTCCTTAGAAATATTAATTGTTTTTTCAATATTGTCAGGTGAGGCAACAACAATTGTGGGTAAGTTGATTGAAACGATTTTTCCTACAGCCCCATGTCCTCCGGGAAGATTTGCGTCTTTCATAAATTCATCAAATTGTTCTGGTCCTCCTTTGCCTGCAGGACCGCCTTTGTTATTAAATGCTCTGTAGTAGTTATCTCCAGTAGATTTATAAAACATCGCTTTGTGATATCCCACAAATATTCCCGCTTGGAAAACTACAGAAATTACTATTAAAATTACCAGGAATTTAATTATTCCAAACTTATCAATTTTTTCTTTTATTTTATTTATGTGTTCTTTCATGTTTGGTTTTGGGGTCAGACACCATGGTGCCTGACCCCAAATGTTAGGCTGTTATTAAATTATTTCTTACAACTGAAGTCGCCTTTAGAATTGACCAAGTAAATATTACGGCAACCGCAAGTAGACTTGCTATACCAATTATTGGTAAGGATTCAGCTAGTGACATTACTATTTCTTTCCAATACACCATTGCGACATCTGAATCTGAAAATATAATTGATACATAATTATAAAAACCAGATTGTGTAAATGATGTAATAATTTGTGCAATTATTGGAATGGAAACAAAGAATGAAATCATGGATACAAAACTTAAGCCAAGTGCTTTGTACTTGGCGTTTTGTTTAGCTTTCTCATCAATGCTAAAAATAATGCGATTTGCAAGATCGTAAGGCGCTGATATCACTTGTTTATCCATTTCCTCTAACGCTCTCTTTAATTCTACGTTCATACTAACTATATACGAGACGGGGGAGAGGTTTGGTGCAAATATCTGTGCAACGCCTATTTGTCTGTAAGTAGCTCCTTAAGCTTTGAAATAGCACGTCTATATTGGCTTTTGATTGTGTTCATTGGCTTATTTGTTATTTCTGAAATTTCTTCAAAGGTTAGTTCCTCCGTTACATGTAGGGAAATAATCAAGTTTTCACTTGATGACAATTTTTCTAGGGCAATCCTTAGGCTTTCAAAATATTCTTTCTTTTCAAAGACTTCATTGGGTAAATCTTCTGTGTCCATTATATTGCTCTCAAAATCAGTCTCTATATCATTATGTGAATCCAAAATATTAAGAACAGAAAAAGGTACCGCGTTCTTCTTTCTAAGCTTATCTATAGCCGTATTTTTGGCGATAGTAAATAGCCAAGTTTTAAAATTTTTATTTGCATCAAATTTTGATATTTTTTGCCACGCCTTAATAAAAGTCTCTTGAGATATATCTTCTGATCCCTCTTTGCTTCCAGTCAGTCTGTAAATAAAAAAATAAACAGAATTGGCATAACGCGCAACTAGGGTATTAAATGAAAGCCTGCCTTCTTTTAGGTAGTTTGTAGATTCTTGTATTTCTTTAATTAATTCTAGATCTGTTTTTTCCATCTATTGTTTTTACCGATGTTTTTATGGAGCTTATGCTTGTACCTAGAAACTTTTTCACAATATTTTCTACTTTCTTAAAATTTGTGATACTGGGCTTAATCCAAATAGTTTCTTCTCTTTTTTTAAACCAAGTTCTTTGTCTTTTAACAAAATGCCATATATCTTGTGCTAGTAGCTTTTCAAAATCCAACTTAGAAATTTTGTCTTCAAGTAAATCTGCAAGATGTCTATATTCTAAACCAAGCGCACGCATTCTCTTATAGCTTAAACCATTTTCATGTAAATTACGAGCTTCTGCAAGCATTCCTTTTTTCATTCTCGATTTAATTCTAAGTAAAATTCTTTCCTTTAGGGTATCATCATCAAAATCAAGACCAATAAAAACTGCCTCAAAATTTTCTTTATTTTTAAGCGGAGGAACAGCACCAAGCTTTAACGCAATTTCAATTGCTCTAATAATTCTAACTTTATTGAATTGACCACCTCCATCGTTTTTAAGCTGGTCAGCTCTATTTTGATCTAGCTTTATTAATTTATTATAAAGATTTTCTGTAGTCTCTGTGGATAACTTTTTTCTAAGCTCAAAATCTGGTTCAACATTTGGAAATTCAACACCATTAACTAGCGCATCAATGTACATTCCTGTTCCTCCACATATAATTGGAACCTTACCTCTGGATATAATATCGTTCGCAATTTTTAATGCTTGCTTGGCAAATTTATCAGCTGTGTAAATTTTTTTTGGATTTATAACATCCAGCATGTAATGAGGAACACCCTGCATTTCTTTTTTTGTAATTTTACCAGTTCCTAAATCTAGCCCCTTGTATACCTGACGGGAGTCGGCAGAAATAATCTCGCCATTGAATTTTTTTGCGAGTAAAACCGCCAAGTCACTTTTTCCAGTAGCTGTTGGACCATATACAACAATTGCTTTTTCTAGCCCTGTCTTTTTAGGCTTTTCCATTTTGTGCCAGAGGTGGGACTTGAACCCACAAACCTTGCGGCGCTCGATTTTGAGTCGAGTATGTTTACCATTTCATCACTCTGGCGTTCTGTTATTTGTGTCTGGAGTCAGGTGATTTTGGTCAATGACCTAAAACAAGCACCGGGCTCCAGCTGACCAACCCCAACCCCTTCAGTATTATTCAATATCAACATGATGTCAACACTTTTGTTGATTTTCAAGGGTTATAAAGAAAATATCTGTGCTACAATCTTAACATATGCAACCACAATCACAGTATTTTAATAATTCAATTTTCTGGATAGAGATAGAAAAAATCGTTCCAAACCCATATCAGCCTCGTAGAGACTTCGATCAAAACGCCTTAAAAGACCTATCTGAATCTATCAGAATGTACGGCTTGTTACAGCCAATTGTTGTAACTCGTACTGAAATTGTTAAGGACGATGGGGGACTTGCTGTTCAATATGAGCTTATTTCTGGAGAAAGACGTCTTCGTGCTTCAAAGCTTGCGGGCCTTTCTCAACTTCCAGTTATTATTAGATCGGGCGATGATGACAATAGAGTTAAACTTGAGCTTGCAATCATTGAGAACTTGCAGAGAGAGGACCTAAACGCAGTAGATAGAGCTAGGGCATTTCAACAGCTTGCTGATGAGTTTGGGCTTAAGCACGTACAAATTGCACAAAAGGTTGGAAAGAGTCGTGAATATGTTTCAAACACAATTAGACTTTTGGCACTTCCTGAACACATGCTTAAGGCATTATCTGAGAAGAAAATTAGTGAGGGACATACTCGTCCACTATTGATGTTAACTGATAGACCTGAAGAGCAAGAAGTTTTGTTTAAGGAAATAATAATCAAAAAAATTACAGTTAGAGAGGCTGAGAGAATCGCAAGAAGTGTAGCTACGGAGCGCGTAAGAAGAAAAGATCCTCTTGCACCAGATCCTGAGATTACAGAAATTGAAGGAAAGCTGAATGAGGCACTAGGAACAAGAGTTCAAATTGAAAGAAAGGAGGTTGGTGGAAAGGTAGTTATCGATTTCTTTAATAATGATGATCTTCATCACTTACTACAATTATTGGAAGGCTCAGAAAAGATGCAAGGTTTTTCTCAAAAGCTAAAAAGTGAATTAGCAAAGACTGCTGTTGCTGATGCTATTGCTGCAGTTCAAGCTCCATCGGCTACTTCGATTGCTAACCCTATTACGGATCCAGTTACGCAAGATGCACCTATTGCGTATTCAGCCCCAGCTTCATACATAGCTCCAGTTTCACCTATTGAAAATGTAGCTCCTGTAGAAGTTCCTGCATATAATCAATTACAACAAACTGAAGCACCTCACACAGAGGTACCTCAGGCTGAAATACAATCAAAAGAAAATATTGAACAAAATCAGGAATCACAAATTGTTACTGATTTAATTAAGGATGAAACTGATGTTGGTGTAACTGAAAGTGGTGCACCTATTGATGATTCAAGTCCAGCTGACGCAGGTGAAGACGATGAAGACCTGTACTCAATCAAGAATTTCTCACTTTAGAACTAGCTCAGAATTAAATTTGGATTTTCTTTAGAATTTATTTATAAGTTCTTCATCTTTATTTGTTATGATTTTGTCATGCAAAAAAAAGAAGTAAAAGAAACAGAGGAAATAGAGGAAATAGAGGAGATTTCCTTAAGTGTTGATAATATTAAAGAGAATATTTATATAATCAGAGGACAGAAGGTGATGCTGGATAAAGATCTAGCTAGGCTTTATGGGGTCACAACAAAGAGACTGAACGAATCTGTAAAAAGAAATTTTAGAAGGTTTCCAAAGGATTTCATGTTCCAGCTGACAAAGGAGGAGTATGAACTCTGTTCAAGGTCGCAATTTGCGACCTTGAACAGAGTTCATGTATTCAGTGAAGGTTTAGGATTCCAGGAAGATAATTTAAAGACAAGAGGTCAGAATATAAAATATATCCCCATGGTTTTTACCGAGCAGGGAATTGCCATGCTCTCAAGTGTGTTAAATAGCGATAGGGCTATACAAGTAAATATTCAAATAATCAGAGTGTTCACAAGGCTGCATGAAATGGTGAATGATTACAAGGATTTAAAAGAAAAAGTTGAAGAAATGGAGATTGATAATGAAATTAATTTTACGGAAATATTCAGGGTTATAAGATTATTAACTACAGAAAAAGAAAAAACTAAAGGACCATTTGGTTTTGTTGCATTAAAGGAATAACTTTGCTAAATGGCTAATAATATAGTTTTGTTTGAGGTCACAATTTGTGACCTCAAGATTTTCTACCAACATTTTTATTTACGCTTATTCCGCTTTAGGCACTTCCTCCACTTCCTTCTTCTTAAAATTTCCACGTCTACCAACCACCTTGGGTAGTGAAAGGATTTCAAGAGCTCGTTCTAATGTTATTTTGTAAACATCGTCAGTTTTAAGAGATCTAAAATCACCATCATGAACTATGTAGGGTCCAAATCTTCCTATGCTTGCTGTAATATTTTTACCACTCTCTGGGTGCTTTCCTAAAACTCGAGGAAGAGATAAATAAACCAAAGCTTGCTCAACAGTAACTTCTGCTGGATTAACTTCTTTTGGAATAGATGCCATTCTTGGTTTCTTGTTCTCAGGTGTCTTTTCACCAAGTTGAACATAAGGACCAAATCTTCCTATCTTTGTGAAGATGGGCAAACTAGTTTCTGGATCAACCCCAATAGGCTCATCAGTTTTTATAGAAACTCCTTCCATTGTTAACGCACCATCACATTCAGGATATTTAGAACAGCTTAAAAACTTTCCAGTTCTTGCAAGCTTGATAATCATGCTTGCTCCACATTTTGGACAAACAAGTGATGGGTCAGCATCGCCAAGATTTGTAACTTTCTCAATATCGATTTTCTCCGCAATAGCGCTCACCAATGGATCATAGAATTTTTTGATTGTTGGAATATACTTTGCTTTTCCTGCTGCAATTTCATCGAGCTCGTTTTCCATATCGGCTGTAAAATCGTAATCAACATACTTCATAAAGTGCTCTTCAAGGAATGAAATAACAACCTCACCTGTATCAGTTGGCTTTAGAGATTTATTTATCTTCTCAATATATTGTCTAGTCTCAAGAGTCTTAATAATACTTGCATAAGTTGAAGGGCGGCCAATGCCTTTTTTATCTAGTTCCTTAACAAGACCAGCTTCAGAATATCTACTTGGTGGTTCTGTAAACTTTTCAACCCAAACCATTTTCTCTAATTTTAGAGGTTCATCTTTTTCTGTCTTTGGAAGAATAACATCTTCACCAACAGCAGCTGGGTCTGCAAGTAGCCATCCATCAAAAATTACACGTGATCCTGTTACCGTAAAGTTTGGTAACTTTGAATTAGTTTCTTCATCTCCATTTGCACATGCAATTATCTTTGTTCTAGCAATTCTTGCATCGGCCATTTGAGAAGCTAAAGTTCTTGCTCTAATTAATGTATATAGTTTTTTCTCCTCCTCATTTCCACCTGCATTTGCAACAGATAGGTGTGTTGGTCTTACGGCCTCATGGGCTTCTTGAGCGTTCTTGCTTGTTGATTTAAATGTTTTCGATTCTGCGTATTTATCGCCAAATTCTTTTTTAATTACAATTTGTGCTTCGGCAATAGCGAGTGCACTTAGGTTTGTACTATCTGTACGCATGTATGTAATGTGTCCACCTTCATATAATTTTTGCGCAATACCCATAGTTCTTGAAGGAGTGAATCCAAGTCTCGATGATGCTGCTTGCTGAAGAGTTGAAGTTGTAAATGGGGGACGAGAAGTTCTTTTTAATTCTGTTTCTTCAATATCTTTAACTTTCCAAATAGTTTTCTCACCTAATGCTGTTATTTCTTCTGCTCTTACTTTGTTATTAATTTCCTCTGTACATGACATTTGCAAAAGCGCTCCATCTTTATTTTTGAAGTCAGCAGAAATTGGATAATATGCAACAGGAATGAAAGCTCTAATTTCACGCTCACGTTGAACAAGAATTCTAAGTGCTGGGGATTGAACTCGTCCAGCAGAAAGTCCGTATCTAACTTTTTTCCATATAACTCCAGATAGATCATAACCAACAAGTCTATCTAATACTCTTCGTGCTTCTTGAGCTTTTCTTAGATTATCATCAATTTCTCTTGGGTGTTCAATGGCCTCTTTTATAGCTTCTTTCGTAATTTCATAATAAACAACACGCTTTGGATTTTTAAGACCAAGCGCTTCTTTTAAGTGCCAAGCAATGGATTCACCTTCACGGTCGGGGTCAGTAGCCAGAAGCACTGCTGATGCTTTTTTTGCTCGAGCTCTAATATCTGCGACAACCTTTTCTTTTCCAGCAGAAATTTCATAGTGAGGAATGAATCCTCCGGGTATATCAATTGCTGACTTATTACTCTTTGGTAGTTCTCTAATATGACCAACTGAAGCAACTACATCATATTCACCTCCAAGATATTTGGAAATGATTTTTGCTTTCGATGGAGACTCAACGATAAGAAGTTGTTTGGACATGTCTATAATTAATACTACAGATATCGGGATTGCGCAAATTTAGGTAATAATATGATAGAATATTATTATGAATGAGGAGAAAATAGAAAAAATTAAAGGACTGAGCGAGTTATCAGAAGCCGCATCAAAATTGGAGGATTTTGGCAACCCAAATAACTGGATGTTAAAAAAAATATTCTTTGATATTTCCGAAAATGAAGATTATCAGGATTCAGTTAGGGATATAGCTACTGACTTAATGCTTTATTGCGAAGAGGATGAGTCGGTGGGTTCATTAAGTAAGGAAAAAATATTAAAAAAAATAGCTACGACATTTTGTATGGTATCGTAGCTATATATGTTTGATTTGGCCTAATTCAGTTCGGCCTCCTTTCCTTTTTTGGGGGCTCATAGTGCGCAGAGCTACTCCCGTTGTTGTTTCTTTTGACATAAACGTGGGAGTGATTTTCACGATCTCCATTTTTTGATCGGAGAGTGTGATGTTCTTTTCCACTTGAAGTCTGAACCGTCTTTTCTTTGACGTGTTCCTTGCCATCTTTTTTCCATTTTCCCCATCCCATAATATACCTTTCTTTTTTTTTGATGTTAATCATTCCGAGTGAGAACACCGCGTCCTTACTTCAGTAGTTAGATTAGCACCATCTATGTTAATGTCAATTTGTAATAAACCGCAAATTTCTTAAAATAATCAAATTAAAAGCGAGGTCTTTTGATTATTATGACCTCGCTGTTTTGAACTGCGTGATTTGCAACTAGTAGATACGGGATTTTCCCCTCCAGGTTTGTGCTGGTCCGCATTTGTTTTGGGTATTTGGACCTGTGGATGGAGATGCGATTGTATCTTCTCTTCGAACAAAATTAGTTCTTGAGAATAGACCATTTCGCTTCCGTTTCTTCTTTTGTTGGTTTTGGGTTGAGATTAGATCAAATAGTATGATTAGTATATTGGGTATATTCATATCGATGTATTTCTAGTTTCTGCAACTTAATGTGGTTGCATTTTTTAAGACTCTGATAAGTTCTAAAAAATACAACCAAGTGTTTGGGATAAAGAGCTTTGTATAATGTAACATAATGAGGGGTTGGTGCAAATTTTAGCGAATGAAATTATTGCAATAAAAAAACACGCGTACCTTGCGTGTTAGTTTTGGTTTTATGCGAGCGTGAGTACTCGCTGTCTTAGTTCGATCGTAACCTGGCATAAGACTAAACCGCTCTGACTTTTTTCGCCTAAAACGGCCTTCTGGAATCAGATTAACCATGTATTTACTCCACTGAGGAAGTTAGTTATTTATAAGGTACTATACCAAAAAGGAAACTTGCTGTTGGCCGAGGACCGCAGGGGTCTAGAACGAGCCGATTGCATACACTAACCTTTTGGCACCAGAAAGCTTTGACCGCTAGATGGTGTAGATATAATACAAGTATCTGTGATTTTGTCTACCATTTGAACCATTTGAATAAATATTCTATCAACCTCTTAAACTCAGTTTGGAATAAACCTTCCCATATCTCTCCTCAACCAATCCACGCATCTGAAGCATTGAGACAGTGACAAGTACCTTGGAAATATTAAATCCGGTTTGTCTGCAAATTTCATCTGGTGTAATTGGGGAATCTAATAAATCTAAAATTTCTTTCTCCTCTCCAGAGCATGAATCAAATAGAGATTGTGCAACTTCTTTGATTGTATATTCTGTAATTCCTAACGCGTCAGTAATGTCCACTGCTGACGATATTGGAATGGCCCCTTGTTTAATTAATTCGCGGGGGCCTTCTGAATGAATACTGAAAATTGATCCAGGTACAACTAAAACTTCTCTATTATATTCTGAAGCCATACGAGCTGTTATCATTGTTCCAGAATCTTTTTTGCCTTCAATTACAACAGTCATATCTGACAAACCTGCCATTATTCTATTCCTTAATGGGAATGTCCAAACATTGGCTTTTGCGTCCGGCTCAAATTCAGAAAGAAATACTCCGCCTGATTCATATATTTGTTCAGCTAGCCTGACATTTGTCCTAGGGTATAAAACATCCGCATTCAGTCCTGATCCAGGAATTACAATACATGGCACTTCATATCTTAAGCATAACCTATGAACAATACTGTCTATTCCTATTGCAAGACCTGACACTATGGCAATCTTGTCCTTATATAGTGAAAGACCCTCTATTAGCTTCTCGCATACTAGTTGTCCATATTCAGTATACGAGCGGGAGCCTACGATACATATAATTTTAAGGGTCTCATCATTAGCGATGCGCCACAATAGCGAGCCTTCTTTGCTGGCTTTGTCTGAGTCTACGCCCTCCATGTCTTCATCTGGCTTATATATATAGTATAAGGTACGAGGTGGGTCACTAATCTGTCTTAATAATCTTGGATAAAGCGCTGCTTTTAATTGTTTTGTTTGCATGACCAAAGTGTATCAATATGATATGATGTTTCTATAAATTATTCATAAAGAAAAACGAAAGAAAATATGTTAGATATTAAATTCATACGGGAAAATAAGGATCTTATAGACGCAGGTGCTAAAAAGAAGCATATAAACTTTGATGTTAATAAATTACTAGAAGTAGATGACGCAAGAAGAGCCTTGCTAACTGCAATAGAGAACAAGAAATCTGAGCAAAATAAGGTGGGGGAGCAAATTACAAACCCAGTTATTGATCAGGTTGAAAGAGACCGTCTAATTGCAGAAATGCGTGATTTAAAGGAGTTAATTAAAATAGAGGAAGAAAGATTTACAGTAATTATGAAGGATTGGCAACAAATGATGGTTGCTGTTCCTAACATCCCAGACATGTCAGTTCCAGAAGGTGTTGATGATTCTGAAAATCAAGAAATACGCACATGGGGCGAGATTCCTAAATTTGATTTTGAACCAAAGAATCATATTGACCTGTTGCTTCAAAATGATATGGCTGATTTTGAAAGGGGAACAAAGGTTGCCGGCTTCCGTGGTTACTTCCTTAAAAATGGAGGAGCTCGTTTGGAGTTTGCAGTCTGGCAAGCAGCAATGGAGTTTTTCACAAAGCGTGGATTTGATCCAATGATTGTCCCATCACTTGTTAGAAGGGAAACTCTACTTGGCACAGGATATATTCCTCAAGGAGAAGATGATCTTTATAAAACTCAAGATACGGATTACTTGGCAGGAACTGGAGAAGTTGCAACTATGTCATATTATTCCGATGAAATAATTGACCTCAAAGAACTTCCAAAAAAGATGCTAGCTTTTTCTCCATGTTTCAGAAGGGAAGCAGGAAGTCATGGTAAGCAAACAAAAGGGTTGTATAGAGTTCATGAATTTTTCAAATTAGAACAAGTCATTTTGTGTGAAGCATCACATGAGAAATCAGTTTCTTTTCATGAGGAATTAACAAAGAACTCAGAAGAATTCTTGCAAGCTCTTGGATTACCTCATCATGTTGTAATTAACTGTGGAGGGGACATTGGTCTTGGACAAGTTAAAAAGTATGACATAGAAGCTTGGATGCCGTCAGAAAATAAGTACGGTGAGACTCATTCTTCTTCATATTTTCACGATTTTCAAACAAGACGCCTTAACATTAGATATAGAGACGAGGAAGGAAAGTTAAGATTTGCACACTCATTAAATAACACAGCTATAGCAACACCTCGCGTACTGATTTCAATTATTGAGAATAATCAGCAAGCAGATGGTTCAATTTTAGTTCCAGATCTACTTAAGCCTTATATGGGTGGTATAACTATTATTCAGAAGGAAGATAATGCAAAAAGCCTCTAGACACACTAAAGATGTTCTCAAATACTCCGCTGTTTACAAAAAACGACAGAAGGTAAAAAATGTAAAGCGGGTAATTTTTGGAATTGTAGTACTACTTACTATAGTAGGACTTATTTTCATATCCCGAACAGCAACTTTTGCAAT
The DNA here is from genome assembly GCA_037127815.1 of bacterium. NCBI lineage: Bacteria > bacterium. The sequence goes on along the minus strand of JBAXXP010000002.1, from coordinate 134,891 downwards.
ATCTGAAATTCAGGTTAAGGGATTACAGTCTGTGAGTACACAAGACGTAATTGCAGAAGTAGATTCTCAGGTTAACGGAAGTTATGCTTTAGTATTTCCTAAAAAAAATATTCTATTTTATCCCAAAGAAAGAATAAGAGAAGATTTGCTAAAAAAATTTGGTGCGTTTGAAGATATTCAAATTAGGACAATTGATACAAACAAACTAGAGGTTTCTGTTGTTGAAAAAAATGCGGTGGCAGTTAGTTGTAAGACGGAACAGTCTGTTGTGAGTGGGGCGTTCACTGATTGTTTTTTTATTGACTCAAATATAAGAGCTTTTCAACGGGTTGTGGGGGAGCCGGACCAAAGTCTTACAAGATTTATCGATTACAATACTAACTCAACATCTACAACGTTTTCTTCAACTACCCTAGATCAATTAGAAAAAATCAGACAAAATCTAGTCAGTAAAAATCTTATCACTCAGTATGTGTTAATTTCGGATTCAAAAGATGTTGAATTTAAAATCGTAAATAATGGAAAAATTAAAATTTCATTACCTGTAGGGGAAAATTTCTTGAGTGTTTTAAATACAGCCCTAGGTACAAAACAACTTTCAGGTAATGTTTTGTTTGAATATATAGACGCTAGATTTGGAAATAAGGTGTTCTTAAAACTAGGAAATACAGCTAATGTTATGTCTGCTATTGGTATAATTAGTGTTGTTGGATCATCAAGTACCTCAACTATTTCAAGTACTTTAAGTAACACTACTTCTTCTGGAGCGAGTTTGGTTGTAAAGATGAAGCCAAAAACAAAAATATCAACAAGTACTAAAACTCGTTCATCAACAAGCACCTCAATCGTGGTTAATAAAGCCAAAACTGTGGTTAAAAAGAAGACTCAGTAAAAGTATACAGCAACAGTAGTTAGCTATGGTATATTTGAATAATTTTGGTATAATTTAGGTAAGTTATTTATGAACGATGAATTAAATCAGCAGAAAAAATATCAGGGTAATTATGATAATGATTATAAAGATAGTATAAAAGCTATCTCGGATATTGCTGATAATAATTTGTTAAAATATTCACCAGTAGAGGATCCTAAATACATGAATCTTGGGGCGCCAAGGGAGAGAGATGAGCAAGACGTTACACACCATAAAAATAATATGGATGCACTATGCAAGAATTGTTCTGTTGCAGATCTGGCAACTCTAGGTTTTACTGCTAAGAAAAATGATGAATATGTGTTTGCTAAGAAAAAAACAGGACCCATTGCTGGTTTTTTTGCAAAATATTTTAATTTGTATTTCCATGGTCCACATTTTAAATTAACAAAAACAAGCGGTTTAAATTCTCATGGAACCTTCGCTAAAATAAAATGGGGAGCGGTGATTGTTATTCTTGCTGTCTCTGTGTCATCATTTCTGACTCAATCAGTTTTATACCTTAAGGATTTTTTTGTAGGCAACAGCGCTATTGCTGTAAACATTAATAATTCAAATAATGTTGCTGGTATGAGTGCAGCTACAAAGTCAGGGGAAGCGAGAGGTTCAGATGATGGAACTGATGTAAACGGAAGTTCAACCAGTCAAAAAATTGGAAACGCTAGCGCTTATAGACTAAATGACGTAGCACATTTTCCGTCTCTTTCAGCAAAATCTTTTTTAGTGGCAGACCTCGTTACCGGTGAGACTATAAAAGAAAGCCAAGATGTCGGTGTCTATCCTTTGGCCTCAGTTTCAAAATTGATGACTGGTGTTATTACGTATCAACAAATGGATCCAAAGTCTATGGCTACAGTATCTAGGAGTTCATATAATACATTTGGCACAGAAGGGGAGTTACTTTTAGGTGAGTCAATTAGAGTTAGCGATTTAATGTATCCGCTTCTAATGGAGTCAAGCAATGACGGAGCCGAGGTATTAGCTGATTCATTTGGTCATGATAAGTTCATGTCAGAAATGAATAAGAAGGCCATTTCTTTAGGTATGGCTGATACTTATTATAATGATCCAAGTGGTCTTGATCCAAAAAACGTCTCAACCGTTGATGATCAGTTTAAGCTAGCAAAATACATTTATGAAAATACTCCAGTTATATTTGATTTAACAAGAGTTAGGCAATTTGAAATTTTAAATCACAGATGGTATAGCAAGAATGCTATGCTTAAGATGGATTCATTTCTAGGGGGAAAGAATGGTTTTATCGATGAATCAAAACAAACTACAACCTGTCTATTTGATGTTCAAATGGCTAAAGGTGGAAAGAGAAAGGTTGCAATAATACTATTGAGAACAAGTGATAGGGAAGGTGACGTCGTAAAGATTCTGAATTTCCTAAAAAAGAATGGATACTACAATATTGCACCAGAACCTATTGCAAAGTAATATATCACATGTGATATATTGGATTTGACACATAAAACCAAATAAGTTAAAATATAAGAGTCAGAGAAACAAGGTCCTTGAAAATCTCACCACCCTTCCAGAAAAGGTTAGATTACAAGGCCTTTTTCTATACCTATAAATAGTGCAGACCAAGACAGTCCAAGTAATCCAATTTTTTCAGGGGGGATGAGTTAGCAATGAGCTGACAATGTATACTTAGTCAGTGTACATCTAAGGTCCCCCTTAATTACAAACCAATATGTTTAAAGCAATAGGTTTGGTTGTCTTGCTCATTGCAGTTCGAGTCTTAATGCCAGGCGTCTTTGGGGCGATGGATGAGGCTGGTACAAAGTTCTTTCATGCGATTGGTCGCACTGCTGACATGGTTGATCCTGCTAATTTTAAAACACAAAGGTCCCTAAATACAGCTGGTATAAATTATATACCAAAACCCGCACCGCTCGTAAACAGCTTTCAATAGCACTTCGCACAACCGCTCCAATATGGGGCGGTTTTTTATACATACTTATATTCTGCTTAAATAAACAATATAGCCTTCTCTGGTAAAATCGCTAAAAATGTTGTATGCTGTGCATCAATTATGTCTATTATATTAATAAGTCTTTGTGCGTGTATATTTACTGTCCTTGGCGGCCTTTTTGCTTTAAGGTTCAAGGATAAGCTCCATTTAATTATCGGCTTTAGTGCTGGTGCAATTTTAGGTGTAGCTTTTTTCGATTTAATACCTGAAGCTATTATTCTTTCTGGGGATGTATTTGGTGTTGCTCGCGTTATATCAGTGGTAGCACTTGGTTATCTTGTCTACTTGCTGGCCGATAGATTTGTTATTTCTCATAATCATAAAACTGGCGAGTATTGTGAATGTGAAGAGGAAATTGAATTGGATGATGATGTATTGGAGGAATATAATAATCAGGATTGTTGTTGTGGTCATGATCATGATGTTAGCGATAGTCATGATGACCACCTCGATGAGGAGGAAAATGAAGGTGAACATGACAATAATCGATCAGCTCATGAAAAAAGAAAGGGTATGCTTGGTGCATTAAGCCTCTCCGTTCATAGTTTTATAGATGGTATTTCTATTGGTATTGCTTTTCAGGTTTCTCAAGCTGTTGGAATCATTGTTACTATTGCAGTTTTGATTCATGATTTTTCTGATGGGTTAAATACTGTAAACATGATTCTTAAAAATAATGGCAAAAGAAAAGAGGCATTGAAATGGCTTGCGATTGATGCTATCGCTCCTGTGCTTGGAGTTTTATCTACATTATTTTTTACAATACCAAAGAGTACACTCGGATTAATTTTAGCGATGTTTGCCGGCTTCTTTATTTACATTGCATCAAGTAATATGATTCCTGAGAGTCATCATGAACACTCAACTAAGTGGACTACTGTAATGACAGTTCTTGGTATGGTGGTTTTGTACACGGCAATAAATTTGGCGGGCATGTAAATTAGAGTGTGCTCATGTCTGGGGTCAGGCACCATGATGCCTGACCCCAGACAACCAGACAAACAATGAATAAAAACTTCTCATTTAAAATTGAAAAAGAATTGGAGCAAGGCACGATGGCTCGTGCTGGTGTTATTCATACGCCCCATGGAGATATCAAAACTCCTGCATTTGTTACTGTTGGAACAAAAGCAACAGTTAAGGCTATTCCACCAGAGATGCTAAAAGATTTGGGTGCACAAGTTGCTCTTGCAAATACATATCACTTATATTTACAGCCAGGCGAGGCTACAATAAAGAATCATGGGGGAATTCATAAGTTTATGAATTGGCATGGTCCTACAATGACAGACTCCGGAGGCTTTCAAGTTTTCTCATTAGGTAGTGCATTTGGTAAGGGTATAACAAAATTAATAAAAGGCAGAAATGCTAATAAAAATTTTGGATCAGATTATGAAGATGAAATTCCGCTTCCTGAAAGAACAGAGTTGTCTAAATTAGATACTGAGGATCATGTTATGAAATCGGCAAAAATTGATGCACAGGGTGTAATGTTCAGATCGATAATAGATGGAAGCTCACATTATTTTACTCCTGAAAAATCTATTCAAATTCAAAATGATATTGGGGCTGACATAATTTTTGCTTTCGATGAATGTACATCTCCACATGAACCTATTCACTATCAAGCAGAGGCGTTAGACAGAACCCATAGATGGGCAAAGCAATGTCTGGCCTATCATATAAAAAGTGGTTATGCAGAGGGCCAGGCTCTTTTTGCGGTGGTTCAGGGCGGAAGACACGAAAGTTTGCGTAGAGAGAGTGCTAAAGCATTAAGTGAAATGAATATTGACGGTGAGCATTTTGATGGATATGGGATTGGGGGGTCATTTGATAAAGAAGATATGTCTACAGCAGTCGCATGGGTTAATAGTGAATTACCAAAAGATAAACCAAGACACTTGCTTGGAATTGGTGAACCGGAGGATTTATTTAATGCGGTAGAAAATGGTTGCGATTTATTTGATTGTGTTATGCCAACAAGAAACGGTAGAAATGGATCAATCATTACCTCATCCGGTAAAATAAATATTTTAAATACAGAATACAGGGAAGACTTGCGTCCAATAGAAGAAGGTTGTGATTGTTATACTTGTAAAAATTATACAAGAAGTTATGTAGCCCATTTGTTTCGTGCAAAAGAAATGCTTGCTGGAACATTAGCTAGTGTTCATAATTTATATTTTTTAATACACTTGGTAGACAGAATGCGTCAGTCAATTTTAGATGGAAACTTTAAGGAGATGAAGGAGGATTTTTTGAAGGGGTACAATTCTAAGTAATTAAACGAAGCTAATTTCAAGTTCCAGCCCCGCCGGCCCTATAGCCGGCGGGGCTGTTTTTTTATTATGTAATCCAGAAATCGCTGGACAGTTTTTATGCTATTTTATAAAGGCTTGACAAAATAGATACTATGCTATTATGTACAAGTCGATAAACGAATATACGTCTAGTACGTAGATAGATATCGTCAAAAGCCCTGACAGAACGGTCCGTCCGACTGTTAGGTAGGTTAGTAAAGCCAGTCGAGTTCAGAGCGGAATCCCTGAACAATAGCCGTAAGGGCTACGACAACAACGGCGTTAGATGTCCAAATACAATAGCGGGTGGGCGTGTGTAAATGTCCACGGGCCCAAACCAACTCGAAATTGTAAAGTAAAGAGAATGATCAATTCTTGTTTTGTTCTTCAAGATAATGCTATGTGACGTTAGTAGCTAGGATACAATTAACTCTGAGGTAGGTACCTTTATATGTAAAACTATCCGAATCATAAACCTGGATGATATTTGGTTGCGCCCTGCGCACTTCATGTTTATGGAAAGAGAACAACTACCTGGTCGGTCTTGCGCAAGCAGGGCCGGCCTTTTTTTTGTTTTTTTGAATCCAGTGTGTTATATTGTTGATATGAATACTCTAACTAAAGGATCATTCAGACATATTGTTTTTAAAGATGGTGACACATGGTATGCTGTCGCCCTTGAATTTAATATAGTCGAATCTAGTGATGACCCAAAATTAGCCTTCTTTAATTTACTTCAAGCTGTGAGCGGATATATTGAATCTGCAAAAAAAATAAAAGGCACACGTTTTCACTCGCTAAATCAAAAGACAGATGAGGAGTATGAAAAACTTTGGTCATTTCTTAATACTACAAAAAAGACAAATTCGTCAAAATCTATTAAGTCTCCATATTTGGTGAATATGTACGGAGTTTCAAAAATCTAATGTCAAAAAACTACGTCAATTGGACATTTAAAGATGCTGAATCTTTTCTAAAAGAGAATGGATTCAAACTGAATTATACAAATGCAAGTCATTTTTATTATATTGGAAACTATGAGGGTATATTGAGAAATGTGTGCATTCCATTCCATGGAAGTAAGGCTATAAAACCAAGAACTTTAAAGGGAATTATTCTTCAATCGGGAATAGATAAGAAAAAATGGTTTAATTTTTAAGGATCTATAATATAAATGTATGAAGAAAAATATGGATAAAAATGAGAAAAATTCAAGATCTTCAAAAAGCGTTAAAAACTCGGAGGTTTTTCATCTATCTACAGAATACACTCCAGCCGGTGACCAACCAGAGGCGATTTCTAAATTACTGACTGGGCTTAATAAAGGCTTAAGATATCAAACTCTATTTGGTGTTACTGGATCAGGAAAAACCTATACGATGGCAAATGTTATTGCAAAGGTGGGGAAGCCTACGCTTGTAATCGCGCATAATAAAACTCTAGCAGCTCAGCTTGCTCAAGAATATAGGGAGTTTTTTCCAAATAATGCGGTTCACTATTTTGTATCATATTACGATTATTATCAGCCTGAAGCCTACATTTCATCATCGGATACCTTTATAGAAAAGGAGGCACAGATCAATGAAGAAATTGAGCGTCTTCGTCACGCTTCAACTCAGGCATTATTAACTCGCAAAGATGTAATTATTGTTGCTTCTGTTTCTTGTATTTATGGCTTGGGTTCACCAAAAGAATATGAGAAAGTAAATTTCAAAATTGAGCAGGGAATGAAGGCCGATAGATCTGAGTTTGTAAGACGTCTTGTTGGAATGTATTTTGAAAGAACAAATGCAGATTTAAACCCAGGAACTTTTAGAGCTGTTGGGAATTTTATTGAAGTAATGCCTGTTAGTGAGAGAGTTGTTTATAGAGTGAAGATTGAAAAAGATTTGGGACAATTGGAAGGAGGCTTGGCTGGAAGTATGGCAGGAGGAGAAATAGTTTCTGAAATTATTATCATCGATGCTATCACAAGAAATATAATAGAAGAGACAAAGAGTTTGTTTTTGTTTCCTGCGAAGCACTTCGTCACACCAGAGAATGAAAGAGCTCGTGCTGTTGCTGATATTAAAGCAGAACTTGATAAGCGCCTGAAGGAACTTGATAAGGAAGATAAAATTATTGAAGCGGAAAGACTTAGACGTAGAACTACTTATGACCTGGCTCTTATAAAAGAAGTTGGATATTGTAATGGAATTGAAAACTACTCTAGGCACTTTTCTGGAATGGCCATCGGGGAAGCACCAGATACTTTGCTTTCATATTTTCCACACAATGAGGATGGATCACCTGATTTTCTAACGGTTATTGATGAGTCTCACGTTGCCGTATCACAGCTAAATGGAATGTATGCCGGGGATGCATCTCGTAAAAAGAATTTGATTGATTACGGATTTAGGCTTCCAAGTGCTGCTGATAACAGACCGTTGAAGTTTTCTGAATTTGAAGAGAGAGTTGGTCAGGTTATTTTTACAACAGCAACGCCAGGTAAATTTGAACTTGAACATAGTGATCAAATTGTTCAACAAATCATTAGACCAACCGGACTAATTGACCCCGTGCTTATTGTTAAACCCGTTACAGAGATTTTAAAAGTTAAGGGTGCAAAAGGACCAGATGGAAAAAAGATCGATGGAAACACAGGGCAGATTTTTGACTTTATTGAGGAAGCAAAAAAAGTTATCAAGAAAGACCAGCGTGCTATTGCGACAACTCTGACTAAAAAAATGGCAGAGGACTTAACAGAGTATTTGAAAGAACAGGGAATTAAAACTAATTATATTCACAGCGATATTCTAACATTGGAGCGAATTCAAATTTTGACCGATTTTAGACGTGGTGTCTTTGACGTTCTTGTTGGAGTTAACCTATTACGTGAGGGTCTAGACTTGCCTGAAGTTTCTTTGATTGGAATTTTAAATGCTGATAGAGAGGGATTCCTTCGTTCAGAATCTGCGTTGATTCAAACTATCGGGCGTGCTGCAAGAAATGTTGATGGTAAGGTGATTTTGTATGCTGATCAAATAACAGGGTCAATGGATAGGGCAATGAAAGAAACTGAGAGAAGAAGAGAGATTCAACTTGCATATAATAAAGAACATGGAATTACTCCAAAAACTATTATAAAAAGAATTAATGATATTACTGATCATATAAAAAGCGAGCATCAAAAGACAGTTGGAAATCTTTTGCTTTTGGATGAATTGGAGTTTGCGAAGAATCCAGATAAATTGATTAAGTCTAAGGAAAAGCAAATGGAGGAGGCTGTTAAAGAATTGGATTTTGAAACGGCAGCAATACTCCGTGATGAGATAAAAGAATTATCTGAGCGTGTGATGAAGAAGCAGAAGAAGGAAGACAAAGAAAAGCGAGATGTGAACAAAGGATCACGCGCAAGAAAACAAATGTTGCAATAGTCGTAGACTGCTTGAGTAGTTGCAAAGGCCCCGGCGGAAAATTCCGCCGGGGCCTTTGCTTGCCAACCCACTTTTTTTATGTTATTTTTTGCCTATCTGCTAAAGTAGGCAGGATGTCCTTTTTGTATAGAAGTTATAAATCAGAAACCACAAACCAGAAAACAAGACAATGGCAAAAGTAGCAAAGAGAGCAGCTCTTTCCTTCGCAGGACCTCCGGGTTGCGGCAAGGGAACACTATTCAAGTTTATCGTTGAGCCGTTTTGCAGAAAAGCGGGTGTCAGGGCGATTTTAATCCCGACTAGTGATGAAATCAGGCTCTACAGGGACGAACACCCAGAGGAATCAGATGGAATTATGCGTGACATGAAGGCGGGACGTTTGGTTGAAGATGGTATATCGAACCAAGCTCTAATCAACGGTGCTTCAAAAGTCATCGACGGTCTTAGAGCTGAGGATTTCAATGGTGATTGTTTGTTTGTACTCGATGGCTCCCCGAGGACCTTGGGGCAAATCAATACATCGGTATTCACCATGATGAGTATTTTGAATGTAGCTCCGCCTGAATACATGACTGTCTTTTTCACGACTCCGCATTATTTGTGCGGACACCGTATCCACGGACGTGGTCGTGAGGATGATCTCGATGAAGATGCGTTTATTACGCGCTGGGAGCAATACTTTGGAAAAACTGAACCCGCAATCAAAACTTTGAAGAATTCCGCCAAGGACTTGGGGATTGAGTATCGTGAGATTGATGGCCAGCTGAGCAAGAAATCTGTCAATTTGTATCAACGTATTCTTTTCAACAAGATGTGGCCGGAGTACTTCCGAGGATGATTGTGCTTGAATTTTCCAACCTTCTGCCCGGCAGACCCCCTTCGGGGTCTGCCGGGCATTTTCTTTGCCAACACCCTTAAAATACTCTATACTACCCATAACGGCCAAACGCCGGTTTTTGTCGTATCGTATTTTATAAACAACATAAATACACACAATAAAAACCGTCTAAAACCTAATAAAAACATGACAAAATCATTAAATAATGCTGAAGATAAGCCTAAGAAAAAGAGCCTAAAAAGCCCTGTTGTTAGTGGTAAGTCAAAACAGCTTGCGGATAAAATCGCTAAAAATAATCCCAGTGCAGCAATAAAAACAGGAGCACATATAGGTACCCTTGTTCATGATATAAATCATGGGGCGCATTATGGCACTCCGAACAACCCAACTCTTACTGGAGATATAATAAGCATAAGAGGTGCCAGAACTCACAATCTTAAAAATATCACAGTTGATATGCCAAGAAATAAAATGGTTGTAATCACAGGGCTATCTGGTTCTGGAAAATCATCTCTTGCATTTGATACAATTTTTGCAGAAGGACAACGTAGATATATTGAATCACTTTCTTCATATGCCAGACAATTCTTACGTCAATTACAAAAGCCAGATGTAGATGAGATTATTGGACTTTCTCCTGCAATTTCTATTGATCAAAAATCAAGATCAAATAATCCTCGCTCAACTGTAGCAACTATCACAGAAATCTATGACTACCTTAGAATTCTTTTTGCAAGAATTGGAAAGCCTCATTGTCTAGAATGTGGAAGAGAAATTAAAAAACTTTCTAAAGAAGAAATACTTACAACGATTTTCAATACCGTATCAACTGATGCAACAAAGAGTCAAAGTGTAATGGGAATAGATATCGATAAAGCAATGTTCAAAATTTATGCACCTGTTGTAATTGGAAGAAAGGGTGAATATTATCAAATGCTTTATGACCTTCTTGGAAAGGGATATGAGGAGGTGAGAGTTGATGGTGTTATAAAAAATCTCCGTCAACAAATTATTCTATCAAAAACAAAGAAGCATAATATCGATGTTCTTGTTGATCAATTCTATATTTCAGAAATTGGCGATAATTCAGCAAGCTTTAGAGAACGTCTTAACGAGGCCGTAGAAAAGGCATTACAAGAAGCAGATGGTCTTATAAGAATAATAAGTGACGCTGATGAAGCAATAGCCAATAGTACAACCGTAGTTGGACCAAATGGGGAAGTAAAAGCAAAAAAGAAATCTAAACCAAAGGGGGATGCTGCTGAGGCTCAAGTTGGCCACTTAATTTCTTCAAAGTTTATGTGTCCACACGATGGATTCTCATTCCCAGAAGTTGAACCTCGATTATTCTCTTTCAACTCTCCATATGGAGCATGTCCTGAATGTAATGGTCTAGGAACTCGAGAATTTTTTGTTAAGGATCCTTGTAAGGTTTGTCATGGAGCGCGTCTGCGTCCTGAAGCTCTTCACGTTTTTTTGAAATCAGCTACAGAAATGGATTCTGTAATTGATACTCTTGGAGTAGATAGAAAGGATAAGAAGAATATAAATGTTGTTGATTTAACAAAGATGACAATTCAAAATTCTATTAAATTCTTTGAGACAATTCCACTTACTCAAACGGAAGAAGAAATTTCAAGAATTGTTATTAAAGAAATTGTCTCAAGATTAAAATTCATGGAGAATGTTGGAATAGAATATCTATCGCTTGATAGACGTGCTAACACACTCTCTGGTGGAGAAGCACAACGTATAAGACTTGCATCACAATTAGGATCTGGTCTTGTTGGAGCAATGTACGTATTAGACGAGCCTACAATTGGACTTCACCAGCGTGATAATGACCGTTTAATTAAAACACTTTTACAGCTGCGTGACATGGGTAACTCTGTGATTGTTGTTGAGCATGATGAAGATACAATCTTTGCAGCAGACTACCTAGTTGATATTGGGCCTGGTGCTGGAGTTCATGGTGGGCACGTTGTTGCTGCTGGTTGGCTTGATAAGCTATTAACATCAAAAACAAATGAATCAAACTCAGTAACTCTGGAGTATCTAAGGGGAGAAAAGGTTATTGAGCTTCCAGAAAGAAGAAGAGATGAAAATAACGGCTGGATAAAAATCGTAGGAGCTACAGTTAATAATATTAAAAATCAAAATGTTGATGTACCACTTGGTAGAATGACATCGGTAACTGGAGTTTCTGGATCAGGAAAATCAACTTTTGTTTATGAAGTTTTGCACAAGAACTTGCTTGCTCGCCTTGATCGTGATCATAGAAGTGCAAACATTTATAATTGTGCAAGCTTCTCTGGAACAGAATATTTGGGAAGAACTGTTTTAATTGACCAATCTCCAATCGGAAGAACACCAAGATCAAACCCTGCAACATATACAGGTGCCTTCACTCACATTAGAGACTTGTTTGCAGAGACAATAGAATCTCGTGCTAGAGGGTGGAAATCAAGCCGTTTCAGTTTTAACGTTAAAGGAGGGCGATGTGAAAACTGCCAAGGAAATGGAATGATAGAAGTTGAAATGCATTTCCTTCCAACCGTGTACGTAACATGTGATATATGTAATGGAAAGAGATTCATGAAAGAAACTCTTGAGGTTAAATATAAGAATAAAAATATTTACGATATTCTGAGAATGACCATTGAAGAAGCTATTGTTTTTTTTGAAGAGGTTCCATCAATTTATGATAGACTAAAAACTTTACAAGAAGTTGGTCTTGGATATTTAGAGCTTGGACAATCTGCAACAACACTCTCTGGTGGAGAAGCACAGCGTGTGAAAGTCTCTGCAGAACTTTATAGAGAGCATATTCAAAAAACAATTTATCTTTTGGACGAACCTACAATTGGTTTGCATTATGAGGATGTTCGTAAATTAATAGAAATTCTTAAGCGCCTTGTGAGAAAGGGAAACACGGTTGTTGTGATTGAACACAATATGGATATTATAAAATGTTCAGATTATATTATCGATATTGGCCCAGAAGGCGGGGACAAGGGTGGTAAGATTGTCGCCGTTGGAACTCCAGAGGAGGTAGCTAATAATACAAATAGCTATACAGGACAACACCTAAATATGGTTCTTAAGAAGTGGCATAAATAATTGAGTTGAGGTTAGGCGCCACGGGGTCTGACCATAAATAAAAAAATGACTAATCAAATACTAATAAACTTATTGGATACTGAAGGAAACAGAATTGGCAGTATTGAAAAACTTGAGGCTCATAAGCTTGGGGTTTTGCATGAGGCGTTCTCTATTTTTATTTTCAACGATGAAGGCAAATTACTTCTTCAAAAAAGAAATAAAGAAAAATATCACTCTGGTGGTTTATGGACAAATACATGTTGTGGTCATGCAAATTATGAAGAAGAAATAAATGTTGCTACGCACAGAAGACTTCAGGAAGAAATGGGTTTTGATACGGAACTTAAAAAAATATTTAATTTTACTTACAAAGTAGAATTAGAAAATCAATTATTTGAAAATGAAACTGACCATGTCTTCTTTGGAAAAAGTGAATCTACACCAATACCTGACCCTGAGGAAGTTGAAGATTTCAAGTGGATTGCAATACAGGATTTAATTGACGATGCAAATGCTAATCCTGATGCATATACAGAATGGCTGAAAATTATTTTAAAAGATCAAAGTTTTTTGGATGAGATTTCGAAATTAAAATAAATTGACAGCAGGTGTATAATGTAGGTGCAAGGACATCCATATTAAGCCTTATATTCAAAAAAGAGTGCGTGGATCCCCAAAGTAAAAAATATGAACAAAAAAGACTTTCAAAAATCATTTTTGCCAAAACTACCGGATTCTCCAGGAGTCTATCTTTTTAAGCATGGGAAGAATTTGCTATATGTTGGAAAGGCAACGAGCCTAAAACAACGTGTTAGAAGCTACTTCTCTGATGATTTAATAAAAACAAGAGGACGTCTACTTGTTGATATGGTTACCATTTCAGATAAAATTGAATTTATAAAAACTGATTCTGTTCTAGAGGCTTTACTTTTAGAAGCTCAATACATAAAAGAGAATCAACCAAAATATAATACAAAAGATAAGGATAATAAAAGTTATAATTATGTTGTTATAACGGAGGAGGACTTTCCAAGAATTCTAGTTATTAGAGGAAGGAGTCTTGAGCAAGATAAGGAGACAAAATACAAGGAAGTGTTTGGGCCTTTTCCATATGGTGGAGAATTAAAAGAGGCTCTTAGGCTAATTAGAAAAATATTTCCTTTTAGAGATAAATGTACGCCATATGATGAAAATAAAATTGTCCCCAAGGATGGATTAATATCAAACAAATCCAAGCCTTGTTTTAATAGAACAATAGGTCTATGTCCAGGTGTTTGCTCAGGTGAGATTTCCAAAAAGGATTATGCTATGGAAATAAAAAATATTAAATTATTTTTTGAAGGTCGCAAACCTGCACTTATTAAGAGTCTTGAAAAACAGATGCTATCTCTTGCAAAGGAAAAAGAGTTTGAAAAAGCTGGAAAAATAAAAAGAACAATTTTTGCATTAAATCATATTCAAGATGTTTCCCTGATTAAAAACCCAAATTTAACTGATGTGATGATTGGTGGGTCTACGACGGACGAGAAAGGTCTAGTAAAAAATATAAGAATTGAAGCATATGACATAGCTCATATGTCAGGAAAAGAAATGGTGGGTGTAATGGTTGTTATGGAGAATGGTGGATTTGCAAATAATCAATATAGAAAATTTATTATAAATAACTTTGATAAAGCAAATGATGCCGGGGCGCTTGAGGAAGTGATTAATAGACGGATTAAACATTCAGACTGGCAAACTCCCAATATTGTTGTACTTGATGGAAATGAAGTTCAATTGAAACGTGGATATAAGTCTTGGAGTGAATCAATGTCTGAGTCAAAAATTTCACAAGTTCTAGCGCATCCCGCAGGAGCACAAACACTAAGCTTACCGCTATTTTGCAGTATTGTAAAAGATGATAAACATAAGGCCAAAGATGTATTGTTTTTGATTGAAAAGAACTGGGAGAGTTTTGATAAAAAAATTCTAAAAGATCAACTAATAAAAATAAATGCGGAGGCACACAGATTTGCAATCACTTTTCATAAAAACAGAAGGTCAAAGAGTTTTCTTGAATAAGTAGCCAGAAGTTTTATACACAAAATATTGAATTTTATGTGGACGGATATTAACCTACCTGCTATAATTAAGTCATGAATTCTTCCTATAAAAAGGCAATTGCGTTTTCTTTATTTTGCGCCTCCATATTTTCCGTGTTAATTTTAAATCAAGAAATTTCACACATAGCGCATGCGGCATCATCAAATACTTTTACAGCAACAACTACGGAGGCATTGTGCTCAGAATATAATAGCAATGGAGTTTCGATTAGTATGCATCCAAAAATCATCGGGGCATCAGCCGGCTCCAGTATTGATTTTGTTGGATATATACAGAACGATAATAAGTTTCCAGTAGTTGAAGGTAAATTATATGCAAAAATAATAAGGCCAAAAATTAAGGATGATGGTAACGGGCCTGATATTTTAGATACTTTTGTTATCAAAGATAACATTACTCTAAAGGTTGGTCAAAAAATACCAGTAGACTTTACTTGGGCTATACCAGCCTACTCTATCGGTGGAGACTTTAAATTAACTACATACTTCATATCAGGAAATAGATTTAGTTTAGGCGGAAACTTAAGTACTAACACACCAGGTGATATTGTAAATCTAAATGTTAAGAGCCAGCAGAATACAGGTGTATTTTTCAATAAAATAGGTATAAAGATAAATAATAAAAAATATTTGACAACTCAGTTACAATCGGATTTTGAAAGCGCAACAGGAACTGTAACTATATCTGTGCCAGTTACAAATACTACCAAAGCAAGACAGGCTGTGAATGCAGAGATTAATATTTTCAAATATGACTCTCAGTCGCCAGAAAATAAAATTAGTACAAAGAAGCATATTTTAATAATTGAAGCCGGAAAGACAATTAATATCCCTGTTGTTGTAAATGACACTTCTGCTTCAATATATTACGTAGAATCAGTTTTGAAATATAAGGATAGTAAATCCATTTTAGGAGTTAATTTTGTTAGAGGTGTTGATTTGATGCCAAGATTTAATTTTATATCATCAAATACTTTTCCGTTAGGGTCAGGTCAGAAGAGCAAAATAATTGCATGCTTTCGTAATACATCAAGTATTGACACTCAATCTGATGTAAAATTGAATCTTGAAATTTTGGATGTGAATAGTCTTAATCCTGTAATGTCTTATCAATATAATGGAAAAATAAAAAATACTTCACAATCTGTGTCGCAAGAATTTAGTCCAAAATCTGGTTATAGAAATTTCAAAATTCATGCGACTTTATACAGTGGTGAAAAATTAACCGATGAAGTTTATATTCCATATGATTGTAATATTATCGATCCCTCAATCTGTAGTATGTTTGATAAGGGACCAGTCTCAACTAAAATGTGGTTAAATGTTGTATTTGTCATTTTTTGTATCTTGATATTATTCTTATTAGTAACAAAATTCAAAAATATACAAATGTTCTTGCTAAAAATTAAAAAAAATAGAAGTAACAGGAATATGATGTTTCTTTTAGTTCTTTTGATACTTTTTTCAACTAATACAAAAGTATATGCAGATGCATGTAATCCAAATATTACAAATATATCTCCTAATTATGGTTATAAAACGGGCCTGACTACAGCAGGTAGCCCAATCACTGTCACAATCACTGGTTCTGATTTTGATAATATTGAGTCTGTGCTGATGGGTTATAAGATGGTTAATAATTTTACTATTAATTCATCTAAAACGTCTATTACATTTAATGTACCACCGGAGTCTCCTGGGTGGAGAGATGTTGGTGTTAAGGGTTCTTGTTGGGGGCATAAGATTACTAGTGTTGTTAATGCTTTTTATTATGAGGAAGAGAAGGGAGTCCACCTTGAACCGCCTATTGTTAGGCATTTAGATTGGGCCTATAACGATGTTCAGATTTCAACAGGGATAAATTACCAGCTTTTTACTACCCAGTATTTAGGACACACCTACTTTAGCCAACAAGATAATTTCCTTGACAATAAGCAGTTTTATCAAATGGTAGATAGAGAAACATGGCCTTCATTGCTTGGTAAATATAGTACCTTTTCTGCTATTGGAGAAATACCAAAAAATTCAAATTGGAGTAGTCTTGTAGTTAGGTATCCTTCTGTTATTTATGATGATTACGGAAGAGTATTGGATGATTCAATAACAATACCCTCTATATCAATTGGAGATAAAATTCATTTTAATTTTGATAAGGCGTCTTCAAGTGACAATTTATCATTTTCAAATTACCCATCAAGTCCTAATAGTGCTAGTTGGGTGACTGACGCTAATTCTACTAATAATGTTTGTTCTGATAAAAACTATATCTTAACAAGAGACAGAATGGATGCTGTGTCATATGATAAAAACAATGAGATTCATGAACGATCTCCTCAAGATTACTCTGTTTGGCAGTGGGATCCCGTTGGCTTAAGTAGGCCACCAGTTCTTCAACTGGGTCATTATTTAGATATAATTTATAGCCCAAGTGGTGATTGGCCGTATCACCTTAGAAGAGTTATGTCTTCGTACTCTTCTAATGGTATCAACTTTACTAACTCATACGGTTATAATACAGATCTTGTGGATATATATCCCGATTATGTTGCTAATGTTCCTAGTGAATTAGTTCATGTTGGTTCAGCGCCAATTAACAGTACAAGCGTAAAAGTATATTGTCCAAGTGGTTATTCTCTTGTTTCATATTATAACGGAGAAGATTCTGCGGGAAGATGTATAAAACCAATTACAGTATTATCAGAGGCATGGGATTATGATAGAGATAGGGGTTTTCCTGATGGCCCATTTCCTCCTTATTCTGAATGTAAAATTGGAGGCCTGTATCAATATAAGGATACAAGTTTAAATAGTAGGCGTATGAATATACTTTCTCATGACGAATTAACATACAGAATCAGTACCTGGTGTAGTGTACCCCCAATTTATAATCCTAGAGAAGCTGACATTATACTTCCAAATGTTGATGAGTTTGTACAAACATCAGTTACCCCACCTGAACATAAATTATCATTCATAGATACAGTTTTTTTTGATTCTAATCGATATAGTAACCCATCAGCCCTTCTTTCAACTACAACGTTAAATCAATATAGTCAGCCACCTCTGAAAAATTTAGATGCAGCTAATTGGTTATGTGATTCTAACCAGACAACTTGTTCGCCAACAGCAGCTGGAACTAAATCAAT
Source organism: bacterium (assembly GCA_037127815.1). Lineage (NCBI taxonomy): Bacteria > bacterium. The sequence goes on along the minus strand of JBAXXP010000002.1, from coordinate 117,069 downwards.
TTTCATTTACTATTCTCCAATTTACGGAAGGCAATATTATGGTGAGCAGACCGATACAGAAAGATCAAATGGAATATGTAGGACAAACGGCGTACCTTTGTTTGCGATGACTACCAAAGAGGTTAATAAAGCTGTGGATCCTTATAGTACTTATGTTGTAAAAAATGCACCAGTATGTATTCCAAATAATACAAATTGTCCATACATGTACTTTTCTAAGAGTGCTATTGATAAAAATGTTGTTGGTTGTCCTAATTCTGCACCGTACTACAGTTCATTAGATAATAAATGTTATGATTCGGATAATTATAGATACCTGTCCATCGACCCTCGGGCAGCAACTTCTTCCTATGTACATTATTTTTACCCCGAAGATATACTTTTTAAAAATGCTACGTATAGACTCAAGGTTAATATAACACCTGTTGATGCTGATCATACTCCAGCAGCTCCTACTATTACTGGATCATCAACTGTAAATATTGGTGATGTAAATATATATGAGATGTTTTCTCCTGCTAAAAAAGTCGCAAAAAATGACACAAATAGCTCAATGTTAGGGTCAATAATATTTGGAATTAAGAAACTTTTTGCGCAAAGTGGACCGGAGGAAACTGTTCATTATATGATTGATTGGGGTGGTGGTGCGAGCCCAGGGCAAACTGACAATTTTGCTTATGGATCACATGCATCATCAACGCATATTTGGACTGAAGCTACGACAACACAGATTAGGGTTGCTGCAGTGGACACTTTGACTGACTCAAAGTCTCCATGGACTACATTTCCAATTACTGTTGTCGACCCAGCCGCAGACTACACTTATGGAACCCCTTCTTTGTCAACAAGTAAAATTTGTTCTGGTAATCTAACATTATCATGGAATAAGACCTATAGATCTGACGGAGCACTGTCAAATTTTTATTCTTTGAACAAGAATGATTCCATAATTAATGATGTCATTAGTGGTTCTGTAACAAGTATTTCTCTTGGAACAGACTTTGCAAATGGAGATCGTTATCAATTATATGCATATGGACCAACAAGTTTTGCTGATCCAGATACGTCAAAATCGTCTGCTCCAAGTAATATACTAACAATATCAGCAACAGTTCCAATTCGCGATAGTTCCTCGTGTACTGTTGTAGTACCTCCTGTTAATACGGATCTTGATGTTGTAATTCTGGATGGTATGACATTTTCAGCTAATCCTTCATGGGCAAAAATAAGTGGTAAATGTAATTTCTCAGGAAAAATTGATGCAACAATAAAAACAGCAAAGAATGATATACCTCTGGATACTTACACAAACATAACTGTTAATTCTTGTTCTGTAGATGGCAAAACTGTTCCAATAGGAGCGGCTCCATTCAAGGTGACGGCCGAGATACCGTTTTCAATTTCCAGCTTGCAGTTTGGAATAGGTAAGCATAAATTATCTTGTGAGATTACAGCAAGCAGTTCTAATACAAACTCTATTGTATTAGCATATCCATCTGTAGAAGCCAAGTGTTCAAAAGTTCCAACTGTTATAGAGAAGTAATCAAAAAATAATCTATATATTAAATACACTATTATGTTATACACATAATAGTGTATTTAATATAGACGTTGCTTATCTACCTGCTATAATTAAGACATGAAATTTTCTTTAAAAATATTTGGTGTAAATGCGAGTAAAAAAAACAATCGTAGCCCATTATTTATTGTTTTTTGTTATTTATTTATTATTGTCGCCCTTGGTACAAACTCAACTCATGCGCAATCTTCGCCAGTTAACCCTGCGTCAGTTAAAACTGAAAATATTGCAGCTGCACAGTTGTATGTTTTTCCAATTAACTTAACTGAAAAAGAGTTTTACGTTGGCAAGAATGTATCTGGTACTTTTACACTTTCAAACATTGGTAATACAGATGTTTCAGATACATTTTATTCAATTAATATTGTAGATAAGCTTGGAAAAGATATTGATGTAGATGCTGCTAAAAAGCCATTGTCTTACATTAAAGCAAATTCAAAGCGAGATGTTTCCTTCAATTATTCACTACCTAATACAATATACGGGGATAGATATTTATCAGTTAAAATTTACTTAAAGGATGGTACATTAATTGCAAGCGCTGTTCAAAAAATATATATACAAGGAGAGCCTGTAGCTGGAATAATTGAACCATCGGATGTTGCTGTGTCTAAAAATGGCGTATCTTACATCAAAGATTATGGGCTTGTAATTGGAGCTAGTGATAAATTAGTTGTTTCATTTGTTTTACCAATGGATTTAAAGACAAATATAATGCTAGATATTTCATCTAATAATGTTGGAAGCCCTATTTCAAAATCTTTTGATCTCAGTCAATTAAAAAATGAAAACGGAAAATACACTGTAGAAATTCCAACTGCAGATTTCAGTCCTGCGGAATATATTGCAAAAATATCTTTTTCCTCGCAGTCTTCAGAAGGTACCCAACAAACTCAAGTTGCGAATTCAATTAAGGTTGATTACAGAATTGATGGATTATTGATTAATTTAAAATCTGTAAATTCTGACGTTTTGTCTCCATCAAAAAATAGTAAATTCAATTTAGTTTTCGATTATGAAATTTTTGAACCAGAAAGTGGTGCTGATATATCTTCTGAACTGAAATCGTCAACAGTACACGTTATTGTTACAGATGAAAGTGACGCTGTTGTTGCCGATGAATCATTGCCTATAGATTTGAGTAATGAAATTGGTAATTTTAATTTACCATTGGTTGCTAAAATAGACGCAGAAAATTTATATATTAGTACAGAAATAAAAGGTGCTTCAGGAAAAATACTAGGTACGTACTCAAATAATTTACCATCAGAAAAAGAGGTCAATGAAATGTATCCAGTTAAGCAGTCATATCCTATGATATATATAATAGGAGAGATTATCGCTCTTATACTACTAATTTTGGGTATTACTCTATTAAAGAAAAGAAAATTCATGGATAAAAAAATAGCGGTAGTTATAGCTTTGATGATGTTTTCTGCTTTATCATATGGTGATACTAAGGCCTACAGTGTTGAGACAGTTGCTTCTGCTGGTGCACAAGTGACTACTACTTCAGCTGGATTTATGTCTCGTAGTAGAACAACCCAGTATATTGTTGATCCCAAGTTGTCATCATTTTTGGGTTTAGATATTATTACAAGTATGTCATCTCCATTACCTGGTGATATTGCAATTTATAGTCCAGGTGGATCCTTCCCTGTAAATTTTAATGCAGATCCAATGACATATATAACCAAAGGGGGATTTGCAATGAACAAAAAGGAGAGCGCTGGAGATCTATATTATTTATTACCACCAGCTGGTGATAATTGGAATAACTGGTCCTTAGCTGATATTTCAATTGGTAAAATGACATTTAGTGCTTCGAAGCAAATTTCTGCTTCCACTATGTATACAGCTCCAACTACGCCAGGCGTGTATAATTTTACATTTTATGTAGCCTTAAAAAATGGTGCAATTGATACATATGTTATTAAAAAAGTAACTCAGCCAATTGTGGTTGCTGTGCCTTGGAATCAGATAGCGGGGGCAGTGATTCCCGTGAGTGATTCTACAGATATTATTCCATCGTGTGATACTTCATTTACAGAGGGAAAAACACAATGTGATAAGGGTAATTTAGGTACTTGGAGTTGTAAGAAAACTCTTGGTGGTTGTACGTTTGATTCAACTCCAGTTAGTGGAGGATCTATAACGTCAATCGGAAAGGCTGTTACAACATCCACATCCAATGCGGGAGGCAGTGTTGCATTAAATATAAAAAATGAAATACCTGACATTGTCAGAGGCGATGCTTTTTATATAGTAACCGACCTTATGAATTCAAATTGGACTGATAAGGAATACGCTTACACTGAATTTGTTTATGGCAGAAAAGATCAGGCTTCATACATTCCATATTCATATAAAACAAATAAGCATGTTGTTACATATGATGGTGGAGATACCATTACTGCGACAAGTCAGTTTTCTGGTCATGATTCAAAATTCACAACTGCTCAAGTAAAAATACAAGAGGTTGGTTACAAGTTAAAGACAAAGGCTGGTGTAACTTCTTGTAGAAATATACCATTGAGTGAAGTTGATGTTATGTTTAAAACTCCAACCGTATTAAGTAGCCTAGTAATGTGTGCAAATCCAAAGCATACGTCTTTTTCAAATAGTGTATCTACATATACAAACGCCGCTTCTGTTGGGTCAAGTGGTAATAATAAAAAAAGTGGAGGTACTGTAAGTCTTTCTGTTAACGTTTGTGAGAAGTCCCCGGATATTCAAGCTGCAAATGCAACAGCTCCTTTTTATGTGGTTGTAGATGCAAATGGTACTGCATGGATAAATACAAGATATAAGCTATTTGATTTTAGAAAGGGTCAAGCAAAACAAAAAATGATTTCAAACTATGGAAGAAAAGCAAATTACATAAATGGTTCATATGATGGTGCTTGTACAGTAACAATTTCAAGTTGGTATAGTGGTAAAAAAACTGACTATTCTGGATCATCAGTAGACATAACTGAACTTGGTCTCATGGACTCAAATCTTTGTTATTATCAGGGGGTAAATTATCCTGGAGATTTTAATGAAAATCAGGTATCTCCTGCAATACCAGCTTGTGCAAGCAACAAGACTACTTGTGCAGCAGCTCAATCAAAATGGACATTTGAACAATTGGGTGATGGTCAAGAAAAATGTACAGATCTATTGAGTTGCGCATTCAAAAATAGCACAGGTGGTGCAATTAGTAATATTCCAGTAAACCAACCTCTTGAGTATGAAGCATCCTATGCAACTTCTGGTGACCCGTCACTTTTGAGTTACTTCTGGGATTTTGGAGATGCATCTGCAGATCCAGTTGTTTCAGATAAAAAATCAGGAACATTAAAATACACAGCCCAGGGAGACAAGGTGGCGACACTACAGGTGCTATTAAATAATGTAATTATTGATGAAGCTAAATGCGATACAATTAGCGTTAACTGTCCAGGCGGCAGCTGCCCAGCTGGTTGTCTTAGACCTGTTATTGGTGAAGGTGGATCACTTGATCAATCTAAGAGCAATCTTCTTTGTCCAGAGGGACAGAATCTTGTTGCTGGATCTTTTGCTATTAATCCAGTAAGTGCTACAAATTCATCAGCAAAACAATGGGGATGGTCATGTTCTGGAGCGTCAAGTACTGTAGCGACCTGTTCAGTTGGATGTGGAGTTGGGCTTAAGTACTGTTCAGACAAAAAGATTTGTGCTAGGTCATGTGATGGTGAAGTAAGCTTGGATAAATGTCCTCATATTGACGGTATACAGCTAGCAGATGACCCATTATTCACAGTTGCTGCATGTAATCCACCAGAGTTGACTATGACTGCTAAGCTATTGAATCCTTATGCAAACGAGGTTACATCAAAATGTTCTGTAGATTTAGTAATCAATTCAAATGCTCCAAAGTACACTGTTTGTACAATGGATAATAAGACAATTCCATCTGTGACTAGTAAAATTAGCGCAATTGTTGGCCAGCACAAGATTACTTGTCAGGCTATAATCAAAGGTAATGGTACTCCTCCAAAAGTTCTTAGATCAGAACCTATAACAAAGTCATTTAGGTGTTCTAGAGTGCCCGTGACAATAGAGAATTAATATTTAAATAGTAGGGAAATATAAAAACAGCGCGCGCATTTAAATGCACGCGCTGTTTTTTTGTGGATAAGGCCACATTCCACTCGCTTTCATCGTGCTATACTTCATATATGACAATTGGATTTAAATCTGGAAAGAAAACTACCGTTGGAGTACTGAGAGGTGGACCTTCACAGGAATATGATATATCTCTAACTACAGGTAAGCATATTTTGAATTTGCTAAAAAAAGAGCCTTTGTGTGAGGAATATAATGCTGTTGATATTTTTGTCGATAGAGATGGGGTATGGCATATTTCAGGAGCTCCTGTGTCGCCTGAGGAGGCAGTTAGCAGGGTAGATGTACTATTTAATGCAATGCATGGAGCGTATGGTGGAGACGGAAGATTGCAAAGTGTTTTGGATTCTTTTGCAAAACCATATACTGGAACAAAAGGTTTGGGGTCTGCAATGGCTTTAAATAAGGCACTCGCAAAAGAGAATTTTAAGAATCTTGGAATTAAATCTCCATTTTATAAAGAGGTAAATATAAAATTAGATGAAGACGTTGAACCAGTTGCTCATGACTTATTCAAAAGTTTTCCAATGCCTGTAATTATTAAACCTAGAAGTTCTGGATCATCTTTGGGGATTTCTATCGCGCATAATTTTACAGAATTAATGAAAGCCCTTGAGCACACAAGAGGCTTTAGTGAGGAAATTGTGGTTGAAGAGTATTTAACTGGAAAAGAAATTATTTCAGGATTCATTGAAGACTTTAGAGGACAAGATTTGTACAATACAGTACCTGTTCAGGTTAGACATGAAAAAACTTCAACATCAGGTGTTTTAAATAATGATGGGGAGTTATCAAATATAGGTACAGGAACTGGGCACTTTGATTGGGCTTCAAAAACTTCAGGAATTTACAATTATGAGGCTCCTGCTATGATAACAGAGGAAGAAAAGGGAATTATTGAGAATGCTATGAGAAGCGTTAAGGAGTCATTTAACCTAAGACATTATGGAACTTTCGATTTTCTAATTCATCCAAAAAGAGGTGTCTATTTGCTCGAGGTTAATACCCAGCCATCACTTCAAGAAGAAGCTACATTATTCAAGTCTCTTGGCTCAGTTGGGGTCAAGGCGCATGAGTTTCTTGGCCATGTTTTGAAGCTTGCAATGGGAAAGAAATAAAGCTATAATACTTTCAACCAAATATTACGGGCCCGTAGCTCATCTGGTAGAGCACCTCACTTGCACTGAGGGGGTGGCAGGTTCGAGTCCTGTCGGGTCCACCAAAGGAGACTTCGTCGATGAGACGAGGTCTTTTACTTTGAAGGTACAAGCTATTCTACGGTTCCAATTATTTTGATATTCCTGCTATACTTTAGTTATATGAACAAACATCAAAAAGGATCTATCGCAATGGCTTTAATTGGAATAGTGATTTTGCTTTTAGTGGTTGGAGGTGCTACCTATTATTACTTACAAAATAGTAAGACAAACAATGTTTCATCAACTGATTATAAAAACAGTCTGTTGGGATATGAATTAACTGTTCCTTTAGGATGGCATGTGTCTGAAGGAATGAGTAAGAGACTTGATGCAGATTTGTTTATGCTGAATTCGTACGCCTCCATAGGGTGTGACACAAATATGTTTATCGAAAAGTACAATGATGAAAAGATTGCTCTTCAAAAACTTCAGGAATGTTTAAAGAAAAGTCCAGATTTAATGAAGTCCGATTCAAAGTATAAGGATTTTGAGAAAAATTGGACAATAGAAAATTCTCAAAATATTTATATTACAAAATTATCATTAACAGAACAACAAAGACTAAGTCTTGTAGACCTTCAATTACCTCAATCTAATTTACCTAAGGGAAGCTTCGTACTAATAAGACCTGCCGATGTAGTTCTTTCATTTGAAAAAGCAACAACTTCCACAAACGGTAAATCAAAGAGAGATTTCTATTATTTAGGAGATAAAACTAAAACATACCTGACCGACTTTAGAAATTCTAAAGTACTTAACGATTTATTTATATCCATACCAATAAGCTCAAAGTTAAGCATGTTGTATAATGGTGGAAAAATACAAAGCTTAACAATCATAAGTACGGCTGATATAAATAGTCAAGAAGAAAAGGACTTCTTCAAAATTATGGATTCACTTAAGTTAACAAATTAATCTATCAAGAATTATTTAAAAAAATTGTATTAATATCAAAAACCTCTAAGCGGAATTCATTACTATGTGCCAATTTTGTAAATCAATAACTATTTCATCCCAATACATTCCGATGAGGTCCACTGAAGATGACAAAGACGCTGAAAAGGCGTCTTTTGTCTTGTATATACAAGCTACTTTGGCGGTTCGGAATAAATAAATTCTGAGTGTAATAAGTTTAATAAAATAAATTCTATGATATAATTTACCGGTGAAAAAGAAAATTATAATATTCAGTCTAATTTTATTATTGCTAGTTTTGGTAGGAGGAGGTGTATATTTTTACAATAAAAATAAAGTACGAACAACCGCTTTTAATGTGATTTCTTTGGATGTTGATACTGCCTTCAAAAATGGCGATCTAGGTAAGGCTATAGATTTGTTAGATCAGTCCTTGAAGAAAAATCCAAATGACACATCTACACTATTAGCTCTTTCTATTTCTTGGGCTCAAAGAGGAAGTCTTGAGTATAAAGAAAATGAGTATGGTCAAAAGGCACTTGATTATGCAAAACAGGTTTTGAAAATGGATTCAAATAATATAAAGGGTTATATTGCTCTTGGGTATGCTGATGAAATCATGGGTGATTTTAAAGGTGCAATAGAATCGTATAATAGAGCTCTCGCCTTAGATGGAAATAATGTAGATGCAATACGTCATAGAGGTCATGCCTATGATCTGTCTGGAGACCTTGCAAAAGCGGAGATAGATTATATTAAGGCTGATAGTTTGGATTCAACAAACTTAGACGTAAAAATGAATCTTGGAAGACTATATATTAGACAGGCAAAAATAAATGATGCTAAAATAAATTTCCTTACAGTGGCTAATTCTGTCGATAACGCAAGGGTAAAAGCAGAAGCATATTATAACCTAAGTCTTATTGAAATCGGTTCAACATCTACGAGTTCTTTAAAAATGGCTTTTGATTATGCATCTAGTTCAATATCTGCAGACCCCACTTATCCCCAAGCCTATGCTGTCATGGGAAATGTGTATATAAAGAAGGGGGATAATACAAAAGCATTAGAATTTTTAGATAAGGCAATTAGTATTTATCCAAATCTTTCATATGCATTAGGATTAATTGCTGATGTTTATGCAAAAGAAGGAAATATAGAAAAAACTATTCAAGCTTATGAGGTTCAGAAAAAGGCAGCTCTAGTTGACATTGGTTTGATGCAAGGAGTTAGGAGTTTGATAATTAGTCATGCAGATTTGAAGGAGGCTATTTTCTATACTAAGAATAATAAAAAGGAGGAAGCTGTGACTAGCTTAAAAATTGCAATGGATGTAAGTAAGGATCCAGTGAATGATTTGAATATATTATTTCTTACTCTTGATAAAAATGCGGGTGGTAAATTTAATAATTTACTAAATTATCAGCCATACAAAGATTTAGTAGAACAGTTTAAAGAAAAAATAAAAGCAGGATTTCTTAAGCCTAGAAATGAAGTTTCTCATACGCCACCGCTGCTTATGCAGAAATTATTAAGTATTTTTAATATTAAAAAGGCAATAGCGTATAAAAATGTTGCTGGAATGTGTGGTAGTGTAGGTGATAAATTTTTCTACGATAATGAGGGGAACTATGACGGTTTTGAATTCACTAGAATTGCTTGTGATATTTTTATTGCTTATTATTCAGGCAATACTTCGTTTAATTATAGTAGTGCGTTTGGGACATTATATTCATATACTGCTAGTTGGGACAATTACTTAGTCGTTAATTATGCTTCTTACATAGGGTGCTCAAATGGTTGGGGTATTGCGGTGGCTATAGCTCCACCAAAACCTGAGTTATATAGTGGAAGTTGTTCAACTAATACTGGTGGGTCTACCGCTAACTTTAGTTGGAAAAACGCAACTGGCTATGACACTGTATATTTTCGAGCGGTTGATATGACCCTTGACCCGACTGGAACAAACCAAAGTTTATATAAGGAATCAATAAAGGGATCATCCTACTCATTTACTGCGGTACTTGGTCATTCCTACAAATGGTGGATTCACACCAGGGAGTACGGTACTGATTTTTGGAGCCCTGCGGTTGGTAGTAGCTTTGTATGTCCCCCTCATCCCGCACCACCAACAAACGCTACCTCCTCCTGTTCAGCAAATGGTGGAACAGCTAATTTTTCTTGGACAAATGCATCTGATTATAGAAATATATATTTCAGAGCTGTTGATACAACCTTACATCCCGGTGCAGTTTACGGAACAAATATTCCAGACTTATTTAATGAATCTGTGCCTGGGTCTAGTTATTCATTTAATACTGTACCCGGACATTCATATGTTTGGTGGATCAATACCAGGTCTTCTACTGATGATAGGAGTACCGAGATTGTAAGTGGTAATTTTAAATGTACACTTACTCCACCAACTCCCTCAGCTCCAACCATCACCGGCCCTACTGATGTAACCCTTGGAGTACCTGCAATATACACAGCTGTATCACATTTAAATCCTGTTGCAAAAAAAGAAAATACTTCATTTCTTGCATCAATAATTTTTTCTTTCAAAAAAGTTTTTGCTCAGGCTGCTGTAGAAACTAAATTAATATATACATTTGACTGGAATAATGATGGTGCCAAAGTGTCTACAAGCACAGCTGTACTTCCGGGTGTTTCAGTTCAGGCATCAAACACATGGAGTACAAAAGGAACTACCACCTTTAGAGTCAAAACTACGGAATCTGCTGGTGGAGCCTCATCAGCTTGGGTACCTGTTACTATAAATGTCTCAGATAAACCTAAGGTCCAAGCATTGTTCTATTGTGTATCTCCAAACCTATCTTGGAATGCTGTTCCAAATGCTATAAGTTATGATTTTGAAGTTAAAAATAAAACTGATTTAACGTCAGTACATAAAACTATAACAGGTACAACTGTAGATATTTCTCAGTATCTAAATAATACAAATATCTCGTTTGGTGTTAGAGCAATATATTCTGGAAATCTTAAGGGAGATCAAACCTGGGTAAATAATATTACGCCAACTTGTCCTAAGTTGGGTGATAGTTTGAACATAAAGAGCGGTATGATATTTGGATCAAATCCGCCATGGGCAAATGAAACAACTAAAAAATGTGCATATTTTGGACAAATAGATCCTACTATTGTTATGTCAGATGAAAAAACCTACACAGGAATTGTTGTAAAAGCATGCTCAATTGATGGAATAAGTGTGTCTTTGTCTAATACAGTAAATGGGGGAAAGGGGTTTGAAGATCTTCCAAAAAATATTGGTACTCATACTTTGTCTTGTAGTGTGGACTTTGATAATGGTGTAGATTCTAATGGTGTAGTAAAAAAATCTAACGCTACCGCCATTCTAACTTCTAAGTGTTCTAGCTTAGGGGATACTCAGGAGAGATAAAAGAATATATGTAATTTATGAATAATTGAAAAACGGCCCGCTCGTAGAGCGGGCCGTTTGAATGATACTGTAATAGGCGAATTATCGAGAGAAGCCGGTCGTCTTACAGGATGACGGAAGATCTTGACGAAAAGGAAGAACCGGCTGGCGAAGGACTTTCTTCTTTGCTCGCTGCCAGCTTCTTTGCATTCATCTTGGGGATTTTCTTCCCGCTACATTGCCGGAGGTCAAAGTCCAGCTTCTTCACGGGCATTTTTGTTTTCTGAAGAATGCCTTTTGGCTGGATATAAACATGGAAGCATCCGTTCACGTGACGGATGAACCCAACAGCCATGCCGGTAAAACCACTAGGCTTGTCGGTGACCAGTGTGCCGAGAATTTCGATGGGCACATCGACTTCCTCGAACATATCGTCAGTGACTACCAAACGTTCAACCTCCATTTTGATGTAAGACAGAGGTTCACCTTCATCATTGAGACCTTTCGGTTGGAAGATGTAGTCAATTCGACGGCCCATGTCACAGAGCCAATGGGTGATTGTCCCTTCCAATTGGGTAGCGCTATCACGACAAACAGTTCCGGGTTTCAGTGTTCTAATTATCATATTTTCTAGGTGATGAGAACCTTGTTCTGGCTTTGAATTAGCCATTGAGTATTGTTGTGGAGAACAAGGAAAAAATTCAATCCAGTGATATATTCACACAATATTATAATACTGTCAATAGCTGTAGGTAATATACATACAAGTACTACTCTTCGGTAATGTTTCTATTAATTAGTGTCCTTGATTTCTATCTATTCGACAAAATTAATTGTGATATAATAGATACATAGTAATTTTAATCAAAATTAAATGTATCCAAACAACAATCAAGGACAAACAGATTCAGCTTTAGCAAACTTTCTAATAAATAAAGGTATAGTAAAGAATAGATCTGGAGCTGACATAATAATGATATTCTTCGTCATTGCCTGCGCTGTTGGATCATATTTCATACTTAGATAATTTGACCAAGGATATATTGTGTGTTAGTCTAAAAATGGTTAAGAACAAAATTCGCTCCGGTGAGCGAAGTGAAATTATAGCTAAACAATAGAAAACACATAGACATGAAACTGGTTAAAGATGGCAGATTTAACATGATGATTGCATCACGTTTGGGCAGGAAGGTTGAGGTAATTAATCTTCTTTACGTCACTGACAAGGAACAAGAAGGGGATTCAAAGGTTGTTGTAGATCCATTCGAGGCGCTCGGCTTGGAAGAAATTCCAATCACTCATGATGAAATCGTGGAAACTCTTAGGGATTCAGGTTATCGCCTGGCATCTCGGGTTGAAGCAGGTCTTATCGTTGGCTTGCTGCGTGAGCGAGGTGAGAAAAGAAAGCTCATTTGCAATGATGAGGATGAAGACAAGTGGTTTGTATTCCATTCCTACGGTTTTGCTCATAACCAATTTGAAGATAAGGAAGATGAACGTCTAATCCGATTTTTCTTTTTTGAGGAACGCACAGCGATGCCTGAGGATGACTACGTACTCATTTGCATCAGGGTTGGTAATCATCAGCCTTACGGCTAAGACTTAATGTCCGGTTTCAGTAACGCATAACTGAAGATAGACCACCTGACTCAGGCATTGTCCTGAGAGGTGGTTTTTTTGTAGTAGCATAATGTGGTGTCTAGCCTAAATGTTCAATAGTAAAATCCCCGGCAGCTCGCGCTGCCGGGGACGTTTGTCACATTGTACATGATGAGAAAGAAGGGGATTAATAGTCTCCACCACCACCTCCACCACCGGAGTCTCCTCCTCCACCACTGAAGGATGAATCACTACCACTTGAGTCTCCAAAGCTGGAACCTCCGCCTCCACCGTAGTATCCACCAGACGAACCATTGGACATTCCTGTTAGAATTGCATTTGATGCAGATCCTGCTAGAAATCCAATGATACCAAGTGCTACAATCCACGTACCTAAAAAGTATGCGATCAAAACAGCTCCAAGAGCTCCAACAATTCCACCAAGTAACCAATGGAATTCTCCGAGAAAAGCTGTAATCAAAAACAAAATGACCGCAAAGAATACACATGTCATAAGCATTCCACCTTTTTTAGAATCCTCGGCTGACTCAATGTCAGATTTATATTCACCCTTGGTGGCACTAATGATGTTTGTTGTTGCTAAATCATAGGCTGTAAAGAAGTCCTGCTTCTTCAAGTTTGGAGACATATCGTTTCTGAAAATACTCAGGCATGTTGCATCAGGTAGGGCTCCTTCGAGACCGTAGCCGACTTCAATACGCGCTTTCTTTTCATCGGTCGCATTCAGGAGTAGAACTCCGTTATTGCGATTTTTTTCGCCAAGCTTCCAAAACTTGAAGACTTTATTTGCATAGCCTTCCTTTGTGTCGCCATTCAAACTTTTGACAGTGAGTATGACGATCTGATTGCCGGTTTCTTTTTCAAAAGCTACAAGCTTTGCTTCCAGCTTTTCTTTTTCCTCCGGCTTCAGTACACCGCTGTAATCATTCACGTGAGAGACTAGCGCGGGGTATTCCTCAGCCAGACTAACAAAAGTGGAGAATAACAGGGTTAGAAAAATCTTATAAATTATTTTCATCAGCTAACCTTTCTATTTTGAATTTTTATTTTCGATTTAGAATTCTGCTTGCTTCCGAGTTGGTATCAGAAGTTGACCTTGGGTGCCACCTTGGCACCAGCATCAGCTTCAAAATATTTGACTGGCTGGAATTTGCTTCCGGCAACCATTGAAGAGAAGAACCCTTTGACGAGTACATTGTATTCATTGGTTGCTTTCTGCGCATTTCCACGTTCAACCGCAATGCGATTCTCGGAACCTTCGATCTGCCCCTGCAGTGTAAGGAAACCTTGATCCGCCTTGAGAGTCGGATAGTTTTCACTCACTGCGAGCAGTTTTGTCAGTGCTCCAGAGAGCTCTTTTTGAGCGGCTAAGAATTTCTGAAGCTGCTCAGGATTGTTGGCCATTTCACCGGCGTCCAATCTGATTGAACCCGCTTTTGCACGGGCTTCAGCAACATTTTCAAAGACGCCCTTTTCATGCGCTGCGTAACCCTTGACTGTAGCAACGAGATTGGGGATGAGATCAGCTCTTCGCTGACACACCACCTCCACTTGTCCCCAGCTTTTACTGAGTGCCTCCTGTTTTGCCACTAGACCGTTGTAGGTTGTAATGAAATAGATGCCTGTGATACCAAGAATCACAAGGACGATTGCTGTTAGTGTAGCGAATACGATACCGAATGCTTTCATAATGCTATATTTGCTTGATGTAGTTTGATTGGTAAGGAACAGATTGGCCCGTGTGGTCAATATACATACCAGTAATGAAATTAATACAAAGGAGCGTTTTTGTCAACAAAGGGTACTGGGTAACCATTGACAAAAAGGGATTTACTGCTATAATTTGTATTGAAAGTTTTTTGAAAAAAGTGTTGTACGAGCACAGCTTCCTGTATATTTTTAACTTGGCAGAATACTCAAGTGTTAGGTGGTGAATGAAAATATCTAGAAAGCTGTGCTCGAATGAGTGCAGTAAGTCAGTCTGTTGGCTTCCTTTTTAGGAAACTGAACGTTCGTACCAACTAAAATGGGGTACTCGTTATTTAAACAGACGGTTTAGTTGTACTCCGAAAAAGTGCACACCAAGTTAGTATGAAAAACAAGAAAACTGTTAGACTTATCAATCCATCGTCAATTCTGATGGCATCATGCAATTGCATTTATGAATCAGGATTTATTCCAACAGATAGCGTAGAAGGCGAGTTTGGATATTTCTGGATAATAATTCCCTTTGACGAAGATTTTATGAAGGATGTTTACATCACAGAACCTATTGACGGCATCCGTCATGGACGCAGTCGTCTGTCGGAAGAAATTTTGGAAATGCGTCACGCTAAAGGGCTTCCTGGCAATGCACCTGAATGGGCTCATACCTTGGAGTCTAGGCGCATTGATATTGATGGTGTTCATCTTCTGGGTGAAGGTATTGATGTGATTGTGCAAGGTGACTTCAAAGTTATCAAACTAATATGTGCAAGGAGTGATGGACCCAATGGGTTATCTCGCTGGCATGAGAAGGAGTTGTTTGCAACCGTCGATGGTGAAAATGATAACACGAAGGAGTATCGCCGGATTCGTTTTGAAAGAGAAATGCAGCTTGAAGCGGAGCATCTCGAAGCCTTTGGATTAGAGTGTCGTGAAGTGGTTCGATTCCAAGAAATCCCCAAGAAGGATTGGCAAATCGGACAGAAGGATGCAATTCTTAGGTATCAAAACGATTTTCGGAATATGACCTCGCAAAATGTGCTGGATTTAGCTACAGCTGTCAGTGCTACAAAGCAGAATCATATTCTTGAAAAAGCTGTACTCATCGATACGCTCTCCCTTATGTCGTGTCCTCAAGTTCAACAGTTGGCTCAAAAGGCCTTGTATGTTTTCTTCGGAAAGAATATTTGCGATTTTGTCCAAAAGGCTGAAAAGCCCAAGGATGATGTTGTAACACCTACGCAGGAACAGGGAACTGATACTGTGACAGGCGGAGATTCTAACGAAGTTGAGAAGAATGACGTTGCACTAAGCAGGTTTGTCCATACTGAGCCACGCAAGGTTCAGTTTGCTGTAAGGGCACCAAAATGTCTAAAGGTGTTACCTGAAGGAAAACCTGTAGAAAAAACCAATCCGGGATCCAAAGTGAAGGCTAATGCTTCATTGTTGGGTGGGGGCGGACGCGGAAAGGAACCTGTCTTGCTCAGGCATTTGATAGTTTGACTTGATTTGATGGACAATTTTGTTGGCTCAGGCTAGCTTGTTGTCCGCCCCGCCGCTCCTTAGGGAGTCGGCGGGGCATTTTTTTTTATTTTCATATTTATTGACACCATCCATTTTAGTCAATATAGTAAGCGAGTTCTTATTCGTTATGGATAAGCCGTTCCTGACGCCGTATGGTGGGGAATAAGATGGTTGTTAGGGTTCCATATCTAACCCTTTGTACAAATAGAAAACAGCCGTTATGGCACAAGAAAAAAATATTGGATTAAATGTTACAGGTGGCCCAAGTGCGGGGCAGATGTGGGATTCTCTTCACAGACCTCACGCTGGCTCTTTTGGGGGAAACATGAGTCAAGAGACGGCCGTGTATTTCACCACCACCGACACTCGGCCTGGCAAAGCATCTTTTTATGCCACTATTGATGGAATGACCCGTGAAGATGGGTCAGGTGAACATTGGAATATTGAAGGTCGGGTGTTTCGTACATCTCCAAATGGTACTGTTCCTTACAAGGCGTATTACTGTAGTCGAGATCGTAGTGGAGTTATCTGTGTCGAGGGTTAAAATACTTGATTCAGTATAATAAATTTTGTTTCTAAACAGCATCAACCAAAAAGTAGAACAAACAAAATGAACAGACAACAGGCAATGACATTCTTGAGTGACAAGAGCCCAACTGGTGCATCAGCTCTAGTTGCGGACAAAGTTGGTTCTTTTCAGGCCGGTAATTATTCTTTGATCGTTGGAAGATATGAAGATCCTGGAGGGGGACAAAGTTCCGCTGGAAAAGACGAGGATGACCTTTGGGTAGTCCTTGCGATTCACTGCGTTGCTGGAGTCTCACTTTACAGGGCATCACTTCTGCCAAAGTCAAAAATCACCAGAATTGTCAGACCTGATTCTGTTGGTCAAGATGGTGATGCATATCTCCATACCGACGGTATTTGGTATGTCAGTTTCTAGGTTAGGCAAGTCTGAGTGTTCACATTTTGTGGCATTCAGCATGGCGCGGGGCGAAAGCCCCGCGCCATTTTTATGATATAATCAAACCCATGCCATTTTCCACATTCTCTTCATATTCCAAATTCAACAAGAAATCCAAAGCCAGCAAAACTGGCCCATCTAAGACAGAAATTTTTAAAAAAACCCTTGCAAAAGTTGCAGCTGAAAAATCGGAAAAACAAAATCCAGGATCTGGAGATAAAGCTCTAGCGGAAAAACTTTCCAAAGAATTTGCAAATATGGAATTGAATGATGAGACGCTCGTTGCACTTAACAAAATGGAAAGTACTTCAACAAATATTTTTCTTACTGGAAAAGCGGGAACTGGAAAAACAACTCTTGTTAGGTATTTCAAAGCTACAACAAAAAAGAAAATTGTCATACTCGCACCAACTGGGGTTTCCGCAGTAAACATTAGTGGACAAACTATTCACTCGTTCTTTAAATTTGGAATAAATGTAAGTCCTATGTCCATAAAGAAAGCAACAGGAAGCACTGCGATTTATAAAAACATAGATACAATAATTATTGATGAAATTTCTATGGTTCGCGCTGATCTTTTTGATTGTGTAGACACGTTTATGCGATTAAATGGAAAAGATAAAAATACTCCATTTGGCGGTACTCAAATAATTGTAGTAGGGGATATGTTTCAGCTTCCACCAGTTGTAACTAGCTATGAGGAAGAAATGTTTTCATCGTACTATAAGAGTCCATACTTTTTTGATTCAAAAGTATTTCTGAAAGCAGATTTTGAACTTATAGAGCTAAGTAAAATCTACAGACAGGACGATGATAAATTCATAGATATACTAGAAGGTGTGAGGTCTGGAAATCTTAAAGATTCACATTTAACACTTTTAAATAAGAGATATCTAAATCCAATGGAGGATAATATTGACCCAATGCAATATAGTGATTATATTTTTCTTGTCACAACAAATGCGATGGCTGATGCACTTAATCTTGGGAAGCTGAATGAACTCGAAACAAATAAAATAATATTTAAGGGTAAAAAATCTGGATCATTTGAAAGAAATTTTCCAACCAATGAATGTCTTGCATTAAAAGAAGGCGCAAGGATTATGATGTTGAATAATGACAAGGAAGCAAGATGGGTAAATGGTGACCTTGGAACCATAACAAGTATAAATGAAAACAAGCAGGAAATTTTTGTTCGATTAGAAAACGGTGAAAATTATTTGGTACCAAAGTACACTTGGGAAATGGTGAAATTTTCTTATGATAAAGATTTTGACTCAGTAGACACCGACGTAGTTGGAACATTTACTCAGTTTCCAATTAGACTCGCTTGGGCAATTACAATTCACAAAGGACAGGGAAAAACTTATAGTAATGTTGTTGTAGACTTTGGTAGAGGAACATTTACCCATGGACAAGCTTATGTTGCTTTAAGTAGGTGTAGAAGTTTAGATGGAATGATTCTAAAAACTCCATTAGTTAGACGTCATATTATGATTGATGAAAGAATTACAAACTTCATGAAAAGAATGTCGGATGATAGTGGAACCATATTCATGGGGGATGAGGATCATCTAGCTTTCTAATATTTGGGGTCAGGCACACGATTCAGGTCTGCGACCAGAATCGCCTGACCCCAAATTGACTGTACAAAGAATAAAATAGATGTAATATTACAATCGGAAGTAGGCGCTCTTGTCTACT
Organism: bacterium; assembly: GCA_037127815.1. NCBI lineage: Bacteria > bacterium. The sequence continues at coordinate 98,311 of JBAXXP010000002.1, read as the reverse complement.
CGTTCTATCAAAACAATTCAAATATTCAATAATATGAACAGTTACAGTGGTAGGTTTACACGTGATGGTTATGCTGTGATGCGGCATGCACATTATTTTGAAGGACAAAGTGGAATTGAGCTTTGCCGTAATTCAGTCAAAATCGGCAGAAGAAATATTCAGGTTCTTGTAACTCATGAACTTGAGGACTTCACCGATAATCCCAATGTTGTGGTCAGTATTTTTTACTCTCCGTTGAGGCGGGCTGAGCTCACCGCCCAGATGGTTAGGTCTGAGTTTGCTTGTCATAACATTCCCGTTTCTAATATTCAGCCAGTTCAATGGTTGGGTTGCGAAGACGGAAAAGAGGGGAGTATTAATGCAAATATGAACACAGTTTGTTCAGAGGGAGATCTTCATTTTTCATTCTTTATTACTCATATGCCAAATATGTGCAATTTTATCGGTTCTGCTGCTTGGGAGCCGTGCAGTTGTTCGATTATCACAAGACAACATGTCATCGTGAATGGCAGATTGCTGACTGATTTTTAAATTGCCTTGCACACCATGCAGTTTTAAAAAGGGTTAGGCTTTCATAGCCTGACCCTTTTCTTATATTTACAAGGTTAAAAATCTATGGTAGTGTTTGGCCAGAGCTTTGATAGAAAAGCCGCTCATTTCAAGAAAGAGAATAGAACCCCAACCCCAATAAAACATGAGAAGTAGTAAGAGTTACGTGAATCGTTTTTTGAATTCCAGATACGCTGTTATGCGCCATGCTGCTCAATACGTCACAGCGGACGGCGCTAGGCTTAAGTGGAATTCTGTGGAGATCTGCCAAAGGAACGTTCAGGTCCTTGGTAATCTGATCAAACCGCACAAGAATGACATTAGGATTTTTCATTCGCCAACCCCAAGGGCTTTGATGACGGCTGGAGTTGTCTATGATTCATTATTTAATTTACTTAGGGTCAGACCTAAGGAGCTTGAAGAAGTTGATTGGCTGGATTGTAGTAAGCATAGTTTGAATAATAATAATGTGACTACGTTAATTACACCAGCACCTACCGCATTCTTTATATTCATCAGTCACATGTTGGAGATTGAACAATTTCTTGGCGACAAACATGAGCCAAAGAACTGTGATATTATTTCAAAACATTTTTCAATTTCAGGGGGTCGACAGACTCGTTAGACTGTAAAATGTATTACACCCCTTCCGCAACCGCGGAGGGGTTTTTGATTGTTTTTTAGGGTCAGGCACCACGGTGCCTGACCCTAAAATTACTCCATTTCTGACTCAAGAGCTTTCTCTATTTCCTTATTTGTGTATGGTTCAATAAGATTTTTCAAATAATCTATTGATTCATTATAGGGCCAATCAGCTAATTTTATTTGCATTTGAGTCTGTGCTATAGAATTCACTTTATTTGAAACATATCTCTGATATAAACTTGAGTATTTCCAGTCTAGTATATTCTTGACAATATTTGCCGTTAAAGGGTTTCTTTCAACATATCTGATGACGGTTTCCAGATGTCTCTGATCTAAAATTATAAATGACTTGTATCTGCCTTGATATAGATGTCCGGTTCCGGCTGTCTTGTTTATAAAATGCCATCTTTTAGTATGAACAAAGGTAAACCATTTCATGAATTGAGACATTTGTTTATCTTGATTTGTTTTTATGACTAAATGAAAGTGATTATTCATTATAGCAAATGCTAATATATCAATATTAAATTTTTTTTGTGCTTCAAAAAGCACTTTTATTATTAATCTAAAATCATCATCATTAAAATTAATCTTTAATCTAGCGCTTGCACGATTAATGCAGTGATAATAATTATTAGCAATATCAACTCTTGGTTGTCTTGGCATGAGTAAATCATAAGAATTGAAATAAAAGAAAAGCCAAAGATTTTATACTATGGTTGTGGATAACTTTTGGGGTCAGGCACCATGGTGCCTGACCCCAAATAAGGTATAATATAAAATATGCCAAATGGAATACCAAATTTTGATAATAGGGAAACTTTTGATCCAGAAATGCGTCACATCGCAGAATCAATAGATCCACTAATTGCAGCTGCGCCAGAGGAGGAATTGAGTCCAAATATTTACGTAACATATCCTGATGGAACTCATATATTTATTCCAAAAAAAGATTTGAAAGGGGGAGTTGGCGAGTTTTATGTTGAGTACAACGATATAGATGGTAAAACTGTTAGAGAGTATGTTACAGAGGCTGATGGTAAATTTGATATATTATCACACCCAGAACATCATGATCATGAAAGACATTCTCATGGGTATGATCCTCGACAGAAAGAGTTAGGTCTATAGATGAATTTGGGGTCAGGCACCATGGTGTCTGACCCCAAATTCAAAGCTATTTAAAATATTTATTTATCGCAAGCACTGTTGATGATGCTGCTTTATTAATGTAGGCATCTCTTGTTTTCTTTTTCTGCATAAATTTCTCGTATATATATGCATATTCAACAATGACCGACGGTTCATTAGCGGTATTATTAACTCCTAATGCAATTAGCTCTTGATCCTCGATAATACCATCGCTTTCTTCCTTCATGGAACTAATTCTGTTTATTTTCAACATTTCATCAAGTAGACCCCATGCAAACTTCTTACTAGGTGCAAAATTTGAATATTGTCTTTCTGGTATATAAATTGAGAATCCTTCAAAATTTGGCTTGCCTTTATACTTTAAATTATCATTAAAGTGAATATTGATTGCCATATCAACCTTTGTATCGTTGGCCCATTTGTTTATTCCAAATAGATAAAGCGAAGATGTTGCATTTGCTGTTACATGACCCATTTTGGAATTTATAACAGAGGCCCCACCTATTGCCGTTAAAAAATTCCTTACGTGTTTTTTGTCTGCAGACCATGACAAGATTGTTTCTTTGTTGTCTGTGACATATGACTGTAGTTCAGGATTCCAGCCTTTATCATCTCTTGAAACCACAACATCATATCTTGGGTTTTTCTCAAGATTCTTTACGATTTTCTCAGCCAGCTGCAAATTCAATTCTCTCTCCTTCAATGTCTTATAAATTGCACCACCGTAATCTGGTTCATGACCCGCTACGATTAGTATTTTAATTTTTGGAGCAACGCTTGCTTCTGCATACGTAGGGGAGAGTTTGATGCCAATTATGCCATATAAAAAAACTACAAATATTGGAATCAGTGATATTAAAACTTTTGTAATTAGTTTCATCTAACTATTATACACTATATAATAGTTAAATTATTTATTTGTTTATGATATAATTTTCACCATGAAAAAGATTTTTTTGCTGCTATTTGCATTGATTTTGTTAAGTGTATCTACCTCTGTTTTTGCTCAAACTAAACTTGATCCAAAAATCTATGACAAGAATGGGTTCAGGTTAGATCAAAAAAATGCTCATACATATAATTTTGCAACAACTACTCGTCCTATTTTATACTTACCAGACAGGGCTTTAGTCTCATCATCTACTTACAAGCAATTGCTTCTAAATGCAAGCTCTTCATTTATTTTTAGAAATCAAAAGGCGACTACAACGGTAGATTTAACAGCATACAAGCAAGGTCAACCAGCTCAGTGTACCGATTACTCAACTTTTGGTAGTGTTGATGTAGATCTTACTAATGATATGAACACATACAATCCTGGAGATGTTATGATTATTCGTGGTGTAATAAAAAATAATAATAAATATCCAATCACAAATCTAACCGTTAGAGCTAGGCTGGTAAAGGATATTCCAAATCCAGAATATTTAAGATCAGAAATTATTACGTTGGAAGATTTTAATATAGTAGAAAATATAACGTTAGGTGCTGGTAAAAGTCTTGCAGTTAATTACTCTCATGTACTGCCATTAAATTCGCCAAAGGGTAATTATAAGATATTATTTTATGTATATAATGACGATAGATTTAATCAATCTGGACTATCTTTTACAAATAATGCAACAGCTTCAAACCTAGGTTTTAGAGTTGAAGGAGATAATACTCAACAAATTTATTTGGATCAAACTAAAATCACGCTGAATAATAAACCTTATGACACGTCGTCTTTTGCGTCTAATCAGGACAATAGTAAAAAAGTAGATGTTTCTATATTATTAGTTAACCCTTCAAATACTGCTGAAAAAATGACAGTGGTATATTCTCTATATAAATGGGATGGATTATTGGAAAAAAATAAAGTGGATACAAAAACAGAGGAGGTAATAGTTCCAGAAAATAGTAAGGTTAATTTGGTATATACGACAAAGAAGATAGACGCGCCGGTTTATTTTTTGAATATAAAAGCTGATAATACTAATTTGAAAAATGATAGAAGCATCTATAGTGTTAAAACGGAATCTAATATAAGGTTCACTGTTTCTGGTTTTGATTATCCAAGAATAAATAATTTTGGCGTGAATACGTACCCAATTAAAGTCGGCCAAGAAGCAGTACTGTTTACTTGTTTTCAAAATGGATCAAATCAAAACGCATTAAACCCTGTAAATATCGATACTGTTTTATTTGATGATCAAAATAATGTTATTTCAGAAACGCAATACAACGGAAAAATTGGTAGAATCATAGAGACTATTGCTGGCAAGTTTACACCTAAGAAAGATTTAGTGAACTTTAAAACTATCACAACCATAACAGACAGCAATGGTAATGTGATAGACAAGATCGAGGATAATTATAAATGTAAGGATATTGATCCTAAATTATGCCCAGTTTACAAAGTCGATTATTGGACGTGGATTTTGTATGCCTTGGGTGGAATAATTGTATTAGTATTTTTTGGAGTGATAGTGTGGATGAGTATTAAAAATAAAATAAATGTAAAGGGGAATAAGAGAAGTTTGGGTGGTGTAGTAATGTTGATGTTTGTTTTGTTTTCCATTTCGTTTTACGCACCTACGTTTTCTCATAAGACGGAGGCAGCAACAAGGACCGCAGATTTTAGTGTTGACCTGCCTCAAGGGGGATCTTGGACTGGATATAATGCACCTGCTGACCCGTGGAGTTTTTCTTTGGGTGGAAAAATATCTAAGTATTTTAACTTAATTAAATCTGGGGTTAATCTAGATGACGCAACTACAAGTTTACTAACAGTAGGAGAAGTAATTAATGCCACATCGTTACCATCACAGGGATATTGGTATCTTTATGATCCGTCGTATGGAGGAGTTTCTCCGATGGATGGGAATAATTATTATAAGAGTGATTATCAAACGTGGGAGATGACTTTTGAAAGTGGGTGGTATTCACATCTTGAGTATGGAAGTTTTAATGTGGGAGTTCCCTTAGAATCAGGTACTACCACTTTAACGTCGAATGATTCAAATGTTGTATCTTGTGAGTCAAATAAATGTACAGCAGTCGGCCCTGGTAGTGCTAATATTACGGTTTCTTTTTCAGATGTACAACATGAGACAAGTAATACTATCAATACTTGTGATATGTTTCATTGGACATTTGTTTGGTATAAGCATTTTGATCCTTGGGCAGGACAAAATATAGGGTGTATTCCTGGTAGATTTGCAAAAACTAACATCGCTGCTTACAATTTTGCATATAATATGTTTTCCTGGATTACTCCATATGGTTATGTGTCAGAAGCTACGTACTTGTATACTTTGTATCAAGATTATTTTGGAGGTCATAGTAATGGTTTCGGTGTAGTCAATGTTAATGTTATCACTACCGTATGTGATTACTATGATATATGCGAATCTCAGCTCAGCAGAGACCAAAGTACGATAGCAGGCTATGCTTTCTCCTTCGCTCCAATCACCTACGCCATTACTGTTCCTCCCACAGCAGCGTTATCTATCTCACCTCCAACTGTCACCGGCCCAACAGCTGTTTCACTCGGATTATCAACAACATATACAGCTGTGTCTCATTTGAATCCTGTCGCAAAAAAAGAAAATACTTCATTTCTTGCATCAATAATTTTTGCTTTCAAAAAAGTTTTTGCACAGGCTGATACAGGGCCTAAATTCGTATATACATTTGATTGGAATAATGATGGTACTAAAGTATCTACAAGCACGCCCGTACTACCTGGTGTAGAGGTTTCATCATCCAATACATGGAACGCAAAAGGAAATTTTACTTTTAGAGTCAAAGCTACGGAAACTGTTAGCGGTATTTCATCGGCTTGGAAATCTTTTGCTATAACTGTCTCTGATAAACCTAAAGTCCAAGCATTATTCTATTGTGTATCCCCAAACCTATCTTGGAATACTGTTCCAGATGCTACAAGCTATGATTTTGAAGTTAAAAATAAAACTGATTTAACCTCCGTACACAAAATTATAACAGGTACAACTGTAGATATTTCTCAATATCTAAATAATACAAATGTCTCATTTGGTATTAGGGCAATATACTCTGGGAAGCCAATGGGGGACCAGACTTGGGTAGATAATATTACCCCAGCATGTCCTAAGTTGGGTGAAGATGGTGCTACTGGCACTGGCACAAGTGCTGGTCTAACTATAGAGAGTGGAATGAGTTTTAAAGCAAATCCACCATGGGCAAATCAGACAACAAAAAAATGCGCATATCTTGGTCAAATAGATCCTACTATTGTTATGTCAGATGGTAAAACTTATAGAGGTATTAATGTAATAGCGTGTTCAATTGATGGGGTAAGTGTAAGTCTTCTACCTAGCTCAACCGGTGGAAAAATGTTTAAGGATGTTCAAAAAAATGTAGGTAAACATACGTTATCATGTAGTGTGGATTACAATAGTGGTACATCTTCTACCGGAGCAATTATTAAGTCTAATGCAACCGCTGTTCTAGAGTCTAAGTGCACAAGTTTGGCAAATACTGTAGAGAAATAAAGTGAACATGTTTTTTTGGATTAGTATATGATCTAGGTTTTATTAAAATCAGTAAACAACTAATGTCAAAGAGTGCGGGCTTGTAAAACATCAATAAATGATGCACTATGTCCGATGTACTGCTCTTTGACTCGGCTGATTCCCAGCCAGTGATTTGAGCTATTTCAACTCCAACTAAATAAAATCATGTACTATCCAGTATTTGTTATGCTCGCATGCATTGTGTATTTTGCTGTGCTTTGGCTTCTCTATACCTACCTTTGGAAAACAAAGGTGCAGCAAGATTTATATATTCCAAAGTATCTTTTTGTTTCTGTGGCGATAGTTTTTATTTCCCCTTTTATTTATGAATTCAATTCTATTCCTTATCTGAGTAGTCCTCAGTATAGGATTGTTAGGAATAGTAGTGGGAAGATTACCAATCTGGTGAAAAATGGAACAGGATTCCATTGGCCACTTTGCTCAGGTAGTAGGTTTGTTTGCATTCCGAATGATATCCCTTCTTATGGTAACGTCATCACATACAGGACTTCGGGCGTTGATTGGAGTAATGTGACGATTAAATATAAGATCAAGTGCAAGGATTATCCAACAGCGTACATTTTATCTAATGGCGTGTTTTCTTACGGGGTAATGAGTTGGATATTCAGTGATCCTTTTAGTGGTATTAAAGAATCAGTTCAAAATGACTTCTATTCATGTTTAAAAGTTGGTATTAATAATTCTGGGCCTAAAAAGTTTCCGAAGAATGAAACTCCAACTGAAATTTATAAATTTGTTGTGCAGAAAGCAAGTGGGTGGGGCGCAACAAATCCTTACGGGTTTAGCATTGAAATTGAATCACCAGAGGGGATTGCTGTGGGGCAACCTTTCGCGATTCGATAATGTGCCGCCGTAGCCAATCAATCTGAAATGAAGTGAATGATAACAAGTTTCCCCCGCGGCGCCATGGCGCCGCGGGGGATTTTTCTTGCATTAATTTGGGGTTAGGTACTCATGATTCAGGTCTTCGACCAGAATGGCCCAGTAGGCGATCCTGCTGAATGGCCCAGTAGGCGATCCTCTTTGATGTTTTGTGGCATGTGTATAGTCATTAATATTAATACTATCAAAGGGGCCATATATGTGTACACATTGCCAAAAGGTATTGAAAAATATAGTAAATTATGGTATTTTTTTTGATGTGATTTTAAACCAAATTGAACACTGTGAACTATTAAGTACAGCAACTAAAATTTCCTATACGTCTATAGGAAAAGTTTTTTGTCCTATACTAAATAAAGATGTTGTTTTCAATGCAAAAGGTTTTCACCATCTCCATTACAAACCTGATGGAACTCCTAGAAAAGTTGCGGAGAAAATACACAAACTAACCCTTGTACCATTGGCTGTACCTGTAATTAAAAACTCTATCGGAATTCACGAAGAAAGAAATATAATCATGCCACAAAATAGTAAAAAGAATGCTAAAAAAGTCAAAGCCAAACAATATGCGCTAGTTGCAACTATTGGAAGAAAAACACCGGTAGAAGTCAGGGTGATTATCCTTGAGGTGGAGAATAGTCAAAATCCAATCTTTTGGAGTATTATGAAGCATTAAAAAAACACCTCTTGCGAGGTGCTTTTTTAATCGTGTCTGTCTTCGACTTAGGAAATCCTTTTGCCGAACAAGGCTTACGCCCACAGACACATCTATACCCTACACCATATTATACGAAATGTCAATCTGTCTTACAATACCGATGTGGATAAGTTTAGGGTGAGGCACACGATTCAGATCTTAGACCAAACTCGCCCAGTAGGCGATCCTGCTGAATGGCCCAGTAGGCGATTCTGCTGAATCGCCTGACCCCAACTACTCTACTTCGTCTTAATATTCAAATTCTTTGGAGTAAATGAATCCAATTGAATATAGCTCGGCATTTTAATATCAGTTTCTTTTAGAGTAACCTCATTAGTACCAATCTTAAAATCTTTTGCATCAACAATAGCGTGAATATCTTCTGGTTTTAAACTCGCAACATCTTTGTTGCTTCCAGTTACTGTAATTTTTATAGTACTCAATGAGTCCGCAGTAATTGCCATATCACTTTTTAAATATTTAAATTCAACAGGTACAGAATATGTGCTCTTTACAACACCAGCAGTATAAACAACAAAGAACCAGAAGATGACAGCAAGAGCAATCGCAAATATTTTACTGTAACTATTCTTAACCAAGAAGTAGTGAGCAAGACCCTTATCTATTTCTGATGCATTACTTCCTACTTTAGTGAATCCCTGAATAATATTTGCCAATTCTTCAGGGGTTGCAACCTTTTTCAATTTACCACCTTGAGAAACAGAAACCTCACCTCGCTCTTCAGAAACAACAATAGCAAGTGCGTCTGTATTTTCAGTGATTCCAGCCGTTGCTCTGTGTCTTGTTCCAACTCTACTATACTCATCAAACTCACGAGCAAGAGGAAGGTGTAGGCCAAACATTTTAACTCGAGAGCCTTCAATTAAAATTGCACCATCATGTCCTGGGGAAGTAGGATCAAAAATACTTAAAATAAGTGGCTTAGAAATCTGACCATCCAGTGGAAAGCCGCCTTCAATTAAATCGTCTAATGGATATTGTCCAGGAAGCACAATAATTGCACCAATCCTTTTCTTTGCCATATCAAAAACCGAGTTAACAATTGTCTGTGCATTTTCCTCAGGAAGAGAAAGCGCTTTAGCAAAGGTTGTCTTTCTTCCGGAACTGAACCATTTGAAAAATTTTCTGATTTCAGGCTGAAAGACCACAACGAAGATTGCGATAAAGAATGTTAGAAGGGGTGCAAAAATTGTTCTAGTGAGTGCAAGATCAAATTCCTGAGAAATGAAGTTAATCCCAAAAAGTATAACAATGGCACTGAAAATGAAGTTTGAACGAGTTTGTCTAATGAAGATCAGAACGAGGTATATACAGATTGCGACAATGGCAATATCAAAAAGATCCTTCGCAGATATTGAAAGAAGTGCCGTAGTAACCTGATTTGGCAAGGCCCATAGCCCTGCAGTCATGCTTGGTAAGTTGTTGAACATATACTTTTTTATAACATATGTAGTGGGGTGGGGTCAAGGGGTTCGCGCAGGTGAACTGTATACACTGTGGTGCCTGACCCCACAAATAGCCCTTATTCCACCGGAAAATCGGAAATTCCGATTTTCCGGTTGCTAATTTTGCCAGAATTAGCACCAAATTAGCAGAATCTAAAACGAGCCTTATTATAAAGCCTGAGTATGGAATATCTTTAAATAAGATAAATAATATGATTAACAGCAAACTAAAATTTGTCTGTGGTCAGGTCCCAGCATCTAACTCCTCAATTAAAATATTGCAAAATATTTATAGAAAACTCATATTGTTTTGCTAGATTGTGGGGATGGTAAAAATACAAATAAAGAACCAAGAAATTACAATTAACTTATCTAGTAAAGGTGATGATTATATATCGTTGACGGACATGGCCAAGTTTAAAGACCCTCAATTAACAGGTATCATTATTGCAAACTGGCTAAGAACCGGGTATACAGTTGATTTTATGGGTTTTTGGGAGCAAATGTATAACCCAAATTTTAATGTTATCGAATTCGATAACATTAAAAAACAGGTGGGTTCTAATGGATTTATACTTTCTTCAAAGAGATGGATAGAAAAGACTGCTGCAATTGGCATAAAATCCTCCCCTGGACGGTATGGTGGCGGTACTTTTGCTCACAAGGACATTGCTTTTGAATTTGCCACATGGCTTTCGCCAGAGTTTAAACTTTACTTAATCAAGGAGTTTCAAAGACTTAAGTCAAATGAACAAGAAAAACTTTCCTCAGATTGGAATGTCAAAAGATTACTAACTAAGATAAACTATAAAATACACACTGATTCAATAAAAGAAAATATCATATTACCCCAAAAGTTATCAAGTAAGGATTCTGTGTTAGTTTATGCTAATGAAGCTGATGTCTTGAATATGGCACTGTTTGGTATGACGGCAAAAGAGTGGGGAAACAAAAATCCAAAGCTTGAAGGTAATATTAGAGATTACGCAGATGTTTCTCAATTAGTTTGTTTAGTTAATCTTGAGAATTTAAATTCTGAATATATAAAATCAGGATTACTTCAAAAAGACAGGCTTCTTAAATTGAATGAAGTTGCTATATGGCAAATGACAGCACTTTTAGGTAATTCAAGTGTGAAGCAATTGAGTGGTGATTAATGCTGTACTCTAATGTTACGGAATTACGTAACATTAGAAAGCATACTTGGGGTCAGGCACCATAGTGCCTGACCCCAAACAACAAGTATGCTAAACTTACAGTATTAGCAAATTTAATTAATATTTATGGAATTGATAACATTCGGGATAGTCCTTCTTGTTGTATTGTTGTTTCTGTCACTGAAGGTGGTCAAGGAATATGACAGAGGTGTCATATTTTTCCTTGGAAAGTGTACCGGCGTTCGTGGTCCTGGGCTTATTATACTCGTTCCAATTTTAGAGCAAATGACAAAGGTTTCTCTAAGAACGATAACAATGAGTATTCCATCGCAAAAGATTATTACAAAAGATAACGTTTCAATTGATATCGCAGCTGTTGCGTACTATCATATTTTAGACCCTCAAAAGTCTGTTGTTGCAATTGAAGATGTTTATAATGCTGTAAACCAAATTAGTCAGACTACAGTTAGAAATATTGTTGGTCAATTTGAATTGGATCAACTATTATCCAAAACTAGTCAGATTAATATTCAAATTAAAGAAGTTATCGATGTTCATACAGAACCATGGGGAATTCAAGTTACTGCTGTTGAGATCAAGGACATTACACTTCCTGATAACATGCAACGTGCTATGGCAAAAGAAGCTGAGGCTGAAAGAGAGAGACGTGCAAAGATTGTTGCGGCAGAAGGAGAGTTCCAGGCTGCTGTTAAATTATGTGAGGCGGCAGATCTTATCTCTGCTCACCCTGTAGCATTACAATTACGTACGCTTCAAACTATGGCTGAGATTTCAGTAGAAAAGAACTCTACAATAATCTTCCCAGCTCAGTTTATGACAACTGTAAATGAGGCTGTTTCTATGATTCGTGCTGATAAGGCAGTTAAGTAGGGAAATGAATAGGTGAGAGATACGGATGATTAAAAGGGCGCCGGCAGAATGCCGGCGCCCTTTTTGATTACAAAAATACCAACCTTTACTTTTTCTTTACTAAATTAAAAACATTAAAAACGACAAAGTAGAACATACATATTTGAATATAGAAGAAATTGACGCGTATTTGAACAAGATATATACTTACGATGAATTAAATCAAGTAATAACATGATTAAAAGACTATTACAAAAAGTAGGATTAATGAAAACAAAACCAAATATAAGAGACAGCTTCTCTGGTTTTTTTAGGAATGCTTCAAAAAAGGAACTTATGGACTTTTATAAGGAAGTTATAAGAGGTTCAAATGCAGATCAAAGAAAAGTAATAGAGGAAGCAGACAGAATCCTAGCGGAAAGAGCGAGGAATGCGTAGGGATGCTAAACTTTAGCCTTTCTAAAGTCGAGATCGATGTATTATAACTTCACAAATAAAAACACCCACTTTTTACAGCGGGTGTTTTTATTTGTTTTTGGGGTCAGGCACCATGGTGTCTGACCCCAAACTACTCATTAAGCAGCAACAACCTTAGTTGCAGCTTTCTTGCTTGCAACCTTAGCAACTTCTCCAACAACATTAGCAACCTTTCTCTTGCTAACCTTATTATCAAAATCAACTTTTCTCTTTTCTGTGTATGCAACAACACCAGGAGCAGTAGCGTAAAGTGTATGGTCTTTACCAACACCAACGTTCTTACCAGCCATGATCTTTGTTCCTCTTTGTCTTACGATGATTGATCCAGTTTGAGCACGCTCACCTGCGTATAGTTTTATACCTAGGTATTGTGGATTTGAATCAGTTAGGTTTTTCGCTGAACCTCCAGCTTTTTTTGTTGCCATATTGTTATCTTAATTATTTTATGTATTATTCGGGACTTTTAAATATTCCTTTTGAAACTTTATTAAGTCTCCTTGGAATCTTTAACAAATCTTTATGACTTCTTTGGGGTGACCATGAGATGATAATCCCACTGAAGCCGTATCAGAAGTGGCATCAGTATAACCTATGATGAGTAAAATATCAATACATTTCTGGTTGTTTATAACAGCTATCGTGCTTGGGGTGGTAAACCTGTACTTTTTGCTGTACCTACTGAATGCCTATAAAGAGCCTGCGCCTATAACTCTAAACTGTGATCAGAATACCTTAAATAAGGCTTCTGAGACGTTTAAGAGGGAACTACAGGCTCAAAACGATATCTTATTGCAAAGCAAGAAGAAGCCTGTTAAGAAAGCTAAATAGAGGGTAGGTTTAGGGTCAGGCTCTATGGTAACTGACTCCAGATTTAAGACCACATTTATCAGCTTTTAGCTAGCTTCATGTCATGGGTATGGGGCAAAAAAAAGCAAGGGGTTTGGGCAGGGAAGTGTGAATAAATCAAAAATGTCTATTTTGGCCATTTTGCCATTATAGGGCTATAAATATAGTTCTAAGCTATAACACAAAGATTGACACATAGTCAACTATGTTATATCAATTATACCTTTATTATTAGCCTTAGAATGGTGTTTTTACAGGGTAAATATACCCCTAAAATGGTTGACTTATCCTTGCTGGCATGCTAGTATATTGGCATAGCACATAAGGATGTGCTTTTTGATTTCCGTGCAAGCGTATAGACTATTCAGACTTAGACATACGCATTACAAACATAATAGATTCTTTATTTTACAACTTACAATCGGCTTAGCAATGCTTGTTTCAGGAATAGTAGGAACAGACACAACAGCAGTTATTCAAACACAAGACGCGCTAGCCACAACATCAACTTCAATCAGTTTAGTTAAGGTAGCAGATGCTGCATCAATAGATACAACAAATGATACTCCAGTTAAGACAAAGAAGGTTGATATTAATTCAGAAGTAGAGAGTAAGGTTAGATTATACTTCGCGGATACGCCTATAATGGCAGAAATCGTTAAGTGTGAGTCACGTTTTAGACAATTTAATGCTGATGGTAGCGCATTCAGAGGAATAGCTAACAATCAGGATGTGGGAATTGCTCAGGTTAATGAGTATTACCACGCAAAGCGTGCTAAAAAGCTAGGTTATGATATTTACTCCGTTGAGGGTAACATGGCATATGCCAAGTTACTTTATCAAGAGGAAGGTACTGCACCTTGGATATCGTCAGCTCCTTGTTGGAAAAAGTCAGAGGTTGCAAAAGCCATGGCTGTTTCTAAGAAGATCTTAGCGGACAATATAATAAAGTAATATCAGTTTGAACATGAGATAGTGGGGAAGCCCAGCTCATTGCACAAAATCAAAAACCTATATAACAAAACACCACCCAAGTAATTGCGGTGGTGTTTTGTTATTTGGGGTCGTTATTTGTCCAATATTTAAAACAGGAAAAAAGCCCACCGAAGTGGGCTATATTAGAAGCTAGATCATGTTAGGATCTGCTGGATGTAACACCTTGTGAGATGTTATGAACGGGTGATGTTAGCCTGGGATATGTAGGCTGATGATCCTCAATTATTACGTTTTACCACCATCCACTCTTTTGCTTGCGGACGTTGTCGGCTCCTTTTTCGTACGCATCCAATTCTTCTTGGTCATAGCGTACGTGTTTATCGATCGCCTCAGCTATAATCTTTAATGGGTCATAGGTGTTTGACGCTTCGAATTTTTCTCCATCATCATGAGCCTCTTGTATTCTGTCGGATTCGTCACTCATATGTATATGCGGTTGCAAACGAGCATTGTGCTAGTCCTGATGTAATGTTATAACTAATATTTAATTTGTCAATATTTTTTTAATTGAGTTTTTGTTACTATTATTTATAGTGCATTCGAGTTCATTATAGTATTGTCTTTAATATAAGTTATTCGGAAAGCCATGTCTTGGGGTTAGGTACAGTGTTCAGCAGACAACTCAAAAAAAGTACCTAGGTCTAAAGTTTATCTGGTTACAATCACCAAATCCTTACTATGTTCAGCCAGATTATATATTTTTTTAGCATCATCATCACCAACCCTTATACAACCATGAGAAGCAGGGAAGCCAGGCAGAGATCCTTTATGTACATACAATCCACGTTCGGCATCAATAGCAACTGAGTATGGCATATCGATACCTTCGCGATTAACATGGATAAGTTCTCTCTTTCCAGATTCATGACTTCCAGTTGGAGTCTCCATATGAGCTCTTCCACTTGAAATTTCAGCGTCTTTAATTAGAATATTACCATCCTTGTCGTATGCGGATAATGATTGCTTATCAGGGCTTACGTCCACTATGACAATTGCTTTGTAAGCACCCTCAAAGTACTTCTTTAGATATTCTGGCTTAATCTGGCTTCTCTCTAGACCGATTTTTTGAAGTAGCTTATTTTCCGCTTCTTGGCTCTTTACCTCAGGTACCCCAGCTAGTGATTCTGAAGAAAAGCCTCCGGTAGCAAGTGCAGCTCCAGCTCCAAATATGCCGGCCAGGAAACTTCTCCTTGATGTATTTTTTTCTTTAGGTGTCTCCGTATGTGCCTCAGACTCCAGGCCTAGATTCTGGATGGGGAATTGTGATTCTGCCTGAATGGGCATTTTTTCTTCTTTTGGTATATCTGTGAAATTTTCCATAAATTTAAAATAAAATTGATTATGTTAATTTTAGCACAAATCTAGGATAATCTGGAAATTCAAAATTTTCAAAAAAAATAAAAAATAAATAAAATTCCGCGCGCTAAAGATTAGGTAGCCTGCGGAATTTTGTTGTAGAGAAGGAGAGGACTGCGCAAATTGAATCGCAATTGTATCTGCTGACGTTAAGGCCTTATTGGTTGCTGAGGGGAGCCATAATACAAAGTATATAGGTGTCGCACAATATATCTTTTGCGACATACATATAAACCCCTTCTGAATAAGGCTATTTTAACCGCCGGCTTATTGTATGGGTTTTAATTGCCTTTTACATAATAATTTGAGAGGTATGTTTGCTCGTCTTATTTTATTCGCTGGCCTGTAGCGTCAACCTGTGCCCTCATAATTTTGGCATTTTTGCTAATTTTGCCAGATATGTCATTTGGCCTAAAAATGCCCCCTTCTCCCCTATTGTTGACAAAAAAAGCTTTTGTGGTTTACTTATAAAAAAGCACAAATATTTATTTTTATTTTGTTAAATAATTTTAAGTAAAATGATGAATTATAAAAATTTAAATACTGATATTCATTAAGAGAAGTATAAACACATAAAAATAGATTGGAGAACACGTATATGATATTTTCCACATTTGACAAATTCTGGGATTCTTTGAATCCAATACAATTGACAATTATCTCAACACTTTACCAAGCTGGACTACCACAACGCCTTGGGGGCTTCTGTGAAGCTCGAGTTGATGACGCTCTTAGATTTATTGAGTACATAACCAATGAATCACCGAAGAATGAATCTGAGACTAGAGGATTACTGGATTTTAGAAAATGCATCAGGGATCTATACCACGACCATACAGGGAGCGAAAAGAAGCAAGGTGATTTTGAAAGAGTCTGTTGTATTCTAAGAGTCCGTCTTGGCTACCTTAGGATATGAACTAAAAACCCCCGCAAGTAGATTTTCAAATCTTGGCGGGGGCTTTAAATTAGTTTATTTTATTGAAACGTAATCAGTAGATCTTTCTAGTTTACCGTTGGATAGCTAGATGGAGCTACATTTGAATTTTTAATAGCATCAACAAGCATCTTCAAGTCATTCCAAACTAATACAATCAAGTCCTTTGCATATGTTATAAATTGTTTTACGGAGTCTTTTGCAAGCACTGCCTTAAGATCAATACCAAGTACATTTAGTAGAACGAGTGCAATAATTAGTACAACAATTATCTCAATAAAACCTTTTTGATTTGATATTTTTTTCATAAATAAATTATTCTTTTATAAATTCATTATACCACAAGGCGAGCATTAATAATGCATAAATCTTTCTTGATATATCTACTTTTCCAATCATCTTACCGTTTACATGTTTTTCTACTAAATCCTTTATAAAGTCCATATTCATATACTCCTTGATGTATTCATTATTAAGAATTATGTTCATAACTTCATCTGGACTATTTTTAAGCCAAGCTCCAAAAGGGGTTGGAAAACCTAATTTTCTGCGTTCTGCTGTCGTCCTAGGAAGTATATCTTCAAAGGCCTTTCTTAAAATATATTTAGTTTTCTTATCCTTATATTTAAACTTATCAGGAATAGTTTCTGAGAACTCAGCTACATTTTTATCGAGGAAGGGAACTCGAAGCTCTAATGAATTTGCCATAGTCATCTTGTCTGCCTTTGCTAATATGTCCCCTTGCAGCCAAGTATTAATATCTACGTATTGCATTTTTCTAGAGTCATTCTCCCCTCTCATCTCTACATATAATTTACTAAGAATATCTTTTGGTAAAAACTTTGGTAAATATTTTTCTTTTTTCCAAATTAAATCACGGTCTTTTTTATTGAAAATATTTGCATTACCAATATACCTATCCTCCAATTTTGTTACTCCCCTTCTTATAAAATTTTTACCTAAGAAATTAAATGGCAAAAGAAGAAAAGGTCTTAAGAAAAAATATTTTATCCATTCTGGCAATGATTCAATAATTTTTATATCTAGGGGTTCTCTGTAAATATTATATCCACCAAAAAACTCATCAGCTCCTTCTCCTGAGAGCACTACCTTCACTTTCTTTCTAGCTTCTCTCGCAAGGAAAAATAATGAAACCGCTGACGGGTCAGCTACTGGTTCGTCAAAATACCAAACAATTTTAGGTAGCTCTTTTAAATATTCCTCAAATGTAATTAGGATTTCATTATGCTCTGATCCAATTCTGTCTGCTACTTCCTTAGCTGCTGCCTGTTCGCTAACTTCTTTAAAGCCGATGGTAAAGGTGGATACAGGCCCCATATTAGCTTTATTTCTCTCTTCCTGAACTAGTGTTGCAATTATACCGCTATCAATTCCTCCTGATAGAAACGTACCAACAGGCACATCACTTATCATATGATGTGCAACAGAATCTGTTACAATTTCTCTTGTCTTGTCAGCTAATTGTTTCTCAATTAAGGCTTCAGATATATTAGATTTCTTTGTGTTTTTTGCCCCATCAAATTCATAATTCCAATATTTTTCTATTACAAAAGGCGATTCATTTTCCTTACTCAAATCTATTGTTAGATGATGTCCAGGAGTTAACTTGAATATTCTTTTAAATAGAGTTTCAGATAAAGGATTATATTGAAAAGATAAATATTGATAAACCCCCTCATGGTTTATTTCTTTTTTGATTCGAGGATCCAGTAGTATGCTTTTTATTTCTGATCCAAATGAAAGTAGATTACCTCCGTTTGGATTATTATCGATTGTAGAATCCTTATCAGTTGAAAAGTATAATGGCTTAATTCCAAAATGATCACGTGCAATAAAAATCTGATTCTTATTAGAATCGTAAATTGCAAAAGCAAACATACCTCTTAAATATTTAACCATATCCTTACCATACTCCTCATACAGGTGAACCAAACCCTCGGTATCACTTTCTGTTTTAAATGTGTGGCCAAGCGCAAGCAGGCTGGGTCTTAGTTCTTTGTAATTATAAATTTCACCGTTGAATACAACAGTAATACTTCCATCCTCATTAGACATTGGTTGATGTCCTCCTTCTAGGTCTATGATAGACAATCTTCTCATTCCAAAAGAGAATTTATCATCATTCAAAATACCTCTGTCATCTGGGCCTCTATGACTAATAATATCAACCATCTTGTCAATTGATGTAGATGATATTTCTTTATTTCCAATTATTCCTGCTATTCCACACATATTATATTTCTATTTATTTTAATTTATTTGTAAATTTTTATTTCTTTGGAAAATAAACCATTGGATCAAGGTACGCTGCAATCGGCGCGATTGGCATTCTGTAAATTTTACCTCCACATGACACACTTGGTCTATTTTCAACATGCACAGCGTTGCCATCGTAGACACTAATATGAAGGTGTGGACCTGTACTATATCCTGTATTTCCAGTGTAACCTATAATGTCTCCTACTGCCACTTTTTGTCCTTCTTTAACCCCAATGACTGACAAGTGACCATAAATTGTTGCTAGGCCATTATCATGTTTTATAAGCACCCATCGTCCAAAGGATGCACCTTTACATGTTAAGTCAGTATCTCCAGCGCCAATAATAACACCTGACGCTGTTGCTTTGGCTGGAGTTCCAAGTTTTGCACCAAAGTCTACACCATTATGTGTCCCGGAAACATAAAGTCTCGCTGACGCCGATGTCTTTCCAAAAAGCTGAGTAATAGTTACTTTATCAAGTGGCCAACTCAGCATTGCTGCAAGTGATGGCTTTGGTATTAATGCGGGATTAAGTGTGTACTTAAGTGTTGATTCATAATCAAAAAGTTCCTTCTCCAAGGCTAGTTTTTGAGCTTGTCTCTGTTTTACTAAATCTTGATATATTTTTTCTTGACTCTTTGTTTCCTTTAATATTTGAGATTGCTCCTGAGTGTTTGCTTCCACAACTTTCTTTTTACCCGTCAATTCAATTTGAAGAGTTGTAAGTTCTTTTTTTGTCTCCTCCTTCTGTGTTTTGTTTTGAACCAAGACCTTCTTTTCAGTTCCAAGCGTGTCTATCTGTTTCTTAAGTTCTTCGTTTAGTGTTCTAAGATTGTCGATTTCCATCAGTACATCAGATATATTTCTCTGACTTAATAGATTAACAATTAATGATGAGTCTTCGCTGTATTGAATATTTTTAAGCTCCTCAGATATTATCGATTGATAATGCGATACTTTATCAGTTGAAGCTTGTATATTTATACCCAGCTTTTTGATTGCCAGATTGGCAACATCTATTTGAGTCTTGGTTTT
The DNA here is from genome assembly GCA_037127815.1 of bacterium. NCBI lineage: Bacteria > bacterium. Next base: position 78,412 of record JBAXXP010000002.1, on the reverse strand, counting down.
CTTGATATCTGCATCAAGCATTTTTCCATTTTGAGTTAATGACTTTATTTTCTTCTGTAAAGTGACTCCTTCTGCGGATGTCTTATCTGATAGATTTGAATACAATTCTATTTCCTTATTTAATGCATCGATGTTTCTACTTTTCTCATCTATCATTGCCTGTAGCTCAGCAACAGTGCTTGCTGCAAATGTGGTTTTTGTTGGAGTAAATAATATAGAAAATATAAACAAAAGAGTTATGGTAAAAAATATAGTAAGTACTGAATATTTGTTTGTTTTATAATTTTTAATGTTCATTTAGTCTAGTTTTTTGTTTATTTCCACATCATTTCTGTGCACCCTTTTTTAATACTATTACACCATCTTCTCTTTCAGGAAACCTTCTGCTTTTTGAATCCTAGCTAATGTCTCGTCTTTTCCAATTGTTTCTGCCATTATGAACGGATCTGGTGATTTCTCTTTACCTGACAAGGCCACACGTACTGCCCATAGTACTATTCCTCGTCCTTCTAGTTCTGCTATAGGCCATAATACTTCTTTTACTGTCTCTTTATTCCAGCCACCTTCGCCCTGTTCCTTTGATAATTTCTCCAGTTCTTGTTTACAGGTTTTTAGTATTTTGGCGAGACTGTCGTGTGTAACTTCTTTGCCTTTTCTCATTTTTTCTGCACAAATAAGTATGTCTGCATCATAAAGTGGATCGATAAAGAAATACTCCAAATCTCCATCCTCATAAACTTCCTGAATTTGTTTGAAGTATTCTAATCTGTCTCGCATTATGTCACTTACAGAATCTATTCTTGATGCAAAAGTTGTAAGTGTTGATAGGTGTTCAGGAATAAATTCTACTAACTTTTTTGTATAATCATCGTGTGATAATTTTAACATGTGTTCCTTATTAACCCATCGTAGTTTTACTTCATCAAAAATAGCTCCACCTTTTTGTACCTTTGTAATATCAAAAAGATCAATTATTTCCTCCTTTGTAAATATTTCTTTCTCTCCTCCTGGGTTCCAGCCAATCATTGCCATGTAATTAATCATTGTATCAGGTAGAAAACCCCTATCTCTGTAGTCAGTTAAAGGAAGAGCCCCTTTTCTCTTTGAAAGTTTTGTTCTATCAGGAGCAAGTACAATTGGTAAGTGGGCGAACCTAGGAATTGGTGCCCCAATCGCTTCCATTATTAATATATGTCTTGGTGTATTTGGAATATGATCCTCCCCTCTTATTATATAATTTACACCCATCTCAAAATCATCAACAACAACTGCTAAATGAAATACCGGTTCATCGATACTTTTTGCTATAACAAAATCACCAAGGTCTGTTGTATCTACTGAGATTTCTCCACGTACAGAATCAGTAAAAGTAACAACTTTATTAGGATTTCTAAATCTAATAACTTCCTCCCTATCCCCTTCTTTTACTGGAGTTTCTTTTGAGATATAAGCTTTGTCTTCCTTGATTAATTTCTCTAAGTACATTTTATGATTTGATACTCTGTCGGATTGTCTCTCTAGTCCATCATAATCAAGCCCTAACCATTCCAATGTTTCAAAGATATTTTCCTCATATTCTTTTTTACTTCTTTCTCTGTCTGTGTCCTCTATTCGAAGTAGAAACTTACCTTTATTTTTCTTTGCAACAAAATATGCAAAAAGAGCTGTTCTATAATTACCAGCATGCAATAGTCCAGTTGGCGATGGTGCAAATCTTGTCACTATCTCACCTTCATTAATTTTTTCTAACTCTGACTTTATTTTGTTGTTGTCTGTATTATTCATATTTTTTATTGTAATTCTTGTTTTATGCACCTTCACAAAACTGTTAATTTTGATGCGATTTCTACGTTTAAAAATCGGCTATTCTACCTCGTGCTTAAGAGCTATCTTTAAAATTTCTATTGCTATCAATTCCGCTGCATCTGGCCTAGCAAAGTTCTTCAATCCTTTTTTCATATTTTCTTTAATGTGCTCATTTCCAATAATTCTCTCAACTTCATTTAAAATAATTCCAGTATTTAGATTAGCTTCTTCAATGACAACGCAACCGCCACTTCTTGCAAAATTATATGCGTTTTGCCTTTGATGATCACCGTTTGAATCTGTAATTGGAATTATAATACTTGGAACACCCCACAGGGCTATTTCAAAAATTGTTGAGCCCCCTCTTGAGATTATAAGACTAGATGCACCAGCTGACATTCGCATTGAAAGCGAGTTTAAGTAATCAAAAGGAGTGTATCTACCCTTGTGTGGATTATTTTCTAGAATTACATTAGCCGTTCTACTTACTTCTTCAAAATTAGCCTTTCCAGTTTGGTGAATTACTTGGTATTTTTCTACAAGCCTAGGTAGAGATTCCAAAATAATATTATTAATAATTTTAGCACCAAGTGATCCTCCCATCACAAAAATTACAGGAATACCTTCTTCAAGCCCTAGGTATTCTGTTGCTCCCGTTGTAAGGATTTGGCTAATATCTTTTCTAACTGGATTGCCAGTATATGCAACTTTTGTTTCATCAAAAAACTCGGAAGCTTCCTTATAAGAAACGGCGACTTTTTCTGCAAAACCTCCTGCCCATTTACTTACTCTTCCTGGGACGCTATCTGATTCATGTATGATAATTGGAATTCTAAAAAATCTACCAGCAACTAGAGCTGGGTAACTAACATACCCCCCTTTTGCAAAAATTACATCTGGCATTAAAAAGAACATTTTAATAATGGCAGAAAATACCCCAAAACCCATTTTGAATAGATCGATAAAATTTAGTAACTTTGAAATACCCTCAGGGTTAATTCGTCTTTTTCCCGCTGTGACGTGAATGAATTCTATCTCTTGATCAAAAAGTACCTTTGAGTTATATGGCGTATTTGCCATATAATAAATTTTTGGAGCTAGAATTTTTTCCTTACGAGTTAACTCTCGAATTTCTTCTGCAACGGCAATAAGAGGATAAAAATGGCCTCCTGTACCACCTCCTGTAAGCAATATCTTCATATGTACCAATTATAGCATCTATGGAATTATTCAGAAAGTCCAATATTGTATATAAAATTGTATAAAAAAATGAGACTACTCCCTCTTCTTCATCAATGGAAAAGCCTGACATTCTCTAAGAGTTTTACCTTCTAGAAAACTGAATAGTCTTTCTGATACTCCAAAACCAAATGCTGGGGGCATTCCGTATTCCATTGCCTCAACATAATCCTCGTCTGCCATTTGAGCCTCTTCATCACCTGCATCCCTCAGTGCTTGTTGTGCCTTAAATCTAGCTTCTTGATCAAGTGGATCATTAAGTTCACTGAAACCTTTTCCTAATTCACTTCCAGCAAGAATGATTTGGAATCTCTCAACTACTCTGTTGTCAACTCTAGATTTTTTAGCCAATGTCTCAAGATAAACTGGTATACCAACTAGAAAACCAGGACCAGAAAGATCCTTCCTTATTGATTTCCAAAGTAAGTCTATTCCACGCTCACTACTAATTGTTTTTTTATCAAAATCAATTTTATTTTTAACGAGTTCTCTCTCTACTTCTTCTGTACTATTATTATGAACATCAATATTAAATTTTTCTTTAATTATTTTAGAGAAATCATAAATTGCCCATTCACTAGCTAGATCAAAAGTGTGACCTTTGTTTTCAAAAACAGTCTTTCCATAAACTTTTTCTGCAATTTGAACATACAATTCTTTAACCATTTTCATTCCTTTATCAAAGTCACTGTAGGCTTCATAGAATTCAATTTGAGTATAATCTTGGCCGTGTTCTGGTGACATTCCTTCATTTCTAAAAATCCTTCCAATTTCAAAAGTCTTTGGTAATCCTGCAACAAGTAGCCTTTTTTGCCATAGTTCACCAGCTGATATTCTAAGGTAAACATCAATGTCCAGTGCGTTGTGGTGTGTAACAAAAGGCTTTGCATCAGCTCCCCCTGTTGTATTTTCAAGTACTGGAGTTTCAACCTCAATATAATCTCTTTCAATAAGAAAATTTCTCATAACATTCCAGAAAGCGCTTCTTCTTTTCATCATGTCTCTTAGTTCTGGATTTAATACCATATCCACGTATCGCTTTCTATATCTTTCATCCTCATCAGTTAAACCAAACCATGAGTCAGGCATAGGTCTTAAACTTTTCGCAAGAAGTCTCCATTCCTTTACAAGTAGAGCCTCAGTACCTCTTTTTGTAATATATGCAACACCTTTAAATTCTATGAAGTCGCTAGTGTCAATTAATGCAAAGAAATCACCAAGTGATTCCTCGCTAAGATTATCTATAGAAAGAAAACATTGAACCTTATCTGATGTTCCGTCCATGATGTCTGCAAAACCTACTTTTCCCTGTCCTCTCACAGACAAAATACGTCCACCTAATGTGACTTCTTTTTGTGATTCAAGTAGTTCCTTAAAATCTTCTGTGAACTGCTTATTAGTTTGATCAATATATGAAACTACAGGGAAAGCTTCAATTCCCTTTTCTTGCAGGTCTTTAATTTTTTGTATGCGTTGTTCGCGTATTTCTTCAATTGATGTCATAGGTAGATATTACCATGAATTAGAATTATAGAAAACGTCGATTTTTTGTATTTTTCCTTGTTCTTGATTAATAGATTTTGTATAGAAGTGCGTTTTATTTTTAACGCTTCTGATACCTAGATATATTCAAAATAATACCAGCTGAAGCCATGGTAAAGAATAGGGCTGTTCCCCCGTGTGAAATAAACAATAGAGGTGTTCCAGAGAGTGGAACGATGGCAAGCATAGCAGCAATATTCATAAAGGACTGCAAGACAATCAAAACTATAATACCAACTATGACATATGCGCCAAATGGGTCAGGTACTCTTGTTGCAATTCTAAGTGCTTGAAAAGCAAACATTATATAAAGAAGAATAATTGCAACTGATCCAACAAAACCAAACTCCTCAGATGCTACAGCAAAAATAGAGTCTCCAATTGGTTCTGGTAAGAAGGCAAACTTTTGGGTGCTTTGTCCAAAACCTCTTCCAGTTAAACCACCTGAACCAATCGCAATTAATGATTGTTGAATTTGATAACCACTCCCTGTTGCATCCTTTGATGGATCCATAAAAGTACTAATTCTTTGCTGTAAATATGGTCTTTGCGATACTAAGACTGCTAATCCTATTGCGCCAACGCCCGCAATAAGAAATAGATGTTTCCATTGCCCTCCTGATACTAAATAAATTGCAACAGCTGATGCTGCAACAACTAAGAATGTTTCTGTATCTGGTTGCATTAAAATAAGACCAGCTGATAATGCAATCAATATAATTAGTGGAATTGTACCAAACTTTAGTGTGGAGGCCTTCTGTTTTACAGAAGCAAACCATGCTGCTGTATAGAGAACAAATCCAATTTTATAAAATTCTGCTGGTTGCATAGATGCTCCCCCAAAGCCAATCCACCTTCTTGCTCCTCCATGAAAGATTCCAACATGTGGTACAAAAACAAGAAGCATTAATACCACTGATCCTCCAAAAAATAGAAAACCCCATTTTCTCCAAAAAGTATATGGAATGAAGGCGGTGATAGTTGCTGCTATTCCCCCTCCTAAAATACCAAAAACAATCTGATTAAATGTAACTGACATGAATTTGACAGTTCCTCCAGCAAGAAGTCCGAGTGATGCAGAATAAAAAATAAAGAAACCAACAATAACTAATATAATAGTTAGGAATAGAAATATCTTATCTACTCCACCACTTTTTTTAGCTATTGATTTTGATGACATTATATTTTAAAACTACTTCTAGTTAACATTAACCGATAAGTGCGATTACAGTACCAATTATGGCGCAGATAATAGAAATAATCCAATATCTCATTGTTACCTTATAAGGTGGCCAACCCAATGCCTCAAAATGATGATGAAGGGGGGCAATTTTGAAAAGTTTCTTACCAAAGTATTTCTTTGAAAACATTTGTAAGCTAGATGACAAAGAGGTAACAATCAAAGGCAGAGCAATAATAGGAAGTACTACAACTTGATTTGTTAAGAACGCAACAACAGCAAGCGTAATCGTTAGTCCCATTATCCCAGTTTCTCCTAAATAGAATCTAGCTGGTGGAATATTGAACCACAAAAAAGCAAGAAGTCCTCCAATTATAGCTGCACAAAAGGCTGCTATATCAACTTGATGTTGTGCAATAGCGATTATTGTATAAGCACCAAATGCAGCAGATAGTACACCTCCAGCAAGACCATCGATTCCATCTATAACAGAACCACTAAAAATTACAAAAACAACAGCTATAAAGAATGGTATAAACAAAAGTCCTATCCACATATCTCCGTAAAAAGGAATATGAACGGATAAATTTTGAAGTTTAAAATAAAACCAAGCTGCACCAACTGCACCAATCATTAGTACTGTCAGGACCCTGACCTTTCTTGATATCCCCTCAGATAAATTTAAGCCTTTCCCGTAAATTTGAAGTAAGTCATCCGCAAGTCCAAAAATAGAGGCGAACAAGAACATCCCTAGGGGCAATAGCGTTTGATTTCTACTTAAAAAGTTTAATTTTGCCGATACATCTCCTAGTACAAAGAATGAAATAATATATAAAATCACAATTACGGCCAAAACTGAAATCCAAATAATGACGCCACCTACTCTTGGTGTACCGGTCTCCCCTTTTTCATTATGGATTTTTTTAAATGTATCAGACATAGCATCAACATTCTCTTGGCTCCTTGATTTTTTACGCCACATTTTATGTTTATACATAAAACCAGATAAGTATGGTGTTATGGCGATTCCAATCATAAAAGAAACAACGGCGGAAAACAATACCTTAATTAAATCAGTTGTCATATTATTAGATTATGACATTTCTACTTTAATGCCGCAAATGCCTCTGTGGACGAGGCTAATTTCAATGTATCAGAGTACCTATCTTCAATTGTTGATCCAAGAATAACTATTACATATTTCTTCTTATTTGCTTCTATGATTATGATCAAGTTTCCACCAGCTTCATCTGTTGTACCAGTTTTACCTGCAATAATATTAGGAATTTGAGAAAGTGAGGCATTAACATTTTTTGTGTCATGCGTATTTCCAGACCAGTTTAGAAACGTCGCTTCAGGTATGATACTTGCTGATCCAAGAAATGGATAATTTAAAAAAAGTGTATTATAAAGTACAGCAATTTCTTTTGCATTTCCAAAACTAGAAGATATTAGCTTGGATGAACTTGCATCCTTGGCGTCATAATCAGGATTAGCGATTGGTAAACCGCTGCTATTTTTGAAACTAAAACTTTTATACCCTAAATCCTTCACTGTCTTATTCATTAATAGAGAGAAAGAAAATTCATCATCAACGATACTGCTTGCCAATGATTCAGCTGCAATATTTGAAGATGTGATCAGCATATATTTAATAAGATTATCCGATCTCCAAACCTCTTTATTTATTAGACTTCTATCTCCAGCATTATAACCAATATTTTTTTTGATTATACTTATATTACCAATAGAATTACCCTGCTTTTCTCTTAGCTTGTTAATATCTAGAAATACTGTCGCTGTTAAAATTTTTACAAGAGATGCCATCGGCAAAGACTCCTCTGCGTCTTTTGAGTATATGAATTCTTTATCTGAAATATCATATACTGCTGCACCTTTTGCGACAATTTCTGGAGCTTTTATTTTGTTTATATTTAATAAATCCAAAATAGTGGATGTTCCTAAATGAGCGATGGAAGATGTTGCTGTTTGCGGAATCGCCAATAAATTGAAAGTGTTTGTCGATGTTGCTGTTAATTGTGAAAAAACTGGTATTGCTGTATTAGTAAAAACTTGAGCCTCCATTTTACTAGTACCACCTAATGAAATCATGCACAGCAAAGCTGTTAAAAAAAGCACACCGGGGTTAGTAAATGTTTCTGTGTAAAAAAAAGTCTTACGTCTTCTTTTATTCTGCTGATTCTTGTTTTGTGTTGAAATCTTCATCGAATTTATTTAATTCATTTATTACTTCTTTATAATTTGGCAAGTTCTCAATATTTGTCACACCAAGATATGATAGTAGCTCAAATGATGGCTTGTAAATATTAGTTCTAGAGTTCTTTGGATCAACATCTTTATCGATAAGTCCTCTAATCATTAGGTTTCTAAGGATATATGAAGAATTTACACCTCTAATATTATCAATATCGCTTCTTCTGATTGGACCTCTGTAGATAATAAGCGATAGTGTTTCTGTTGTTGCTTTTCCTAGGTCTTTATTTAGCTCTTCTATTTGAAGCTTTTCAATTAAACCAGCGATTGACGGTGAAGTTCTAAGTGCGTAGCTGTCATCAATTTGAAGCAGACAAACACCTCGTCCACTCATTTCTTTTTTTAATTTCTCAATAGAAATATCAAAAGCTATCTCTTTGTCAGAGTTTACTTTAGACAATAACTCTTTTGACTCTTCATCCATTTCTATAAACTTAAGAATATCTTTTTTACTCAAAGACTCGCCTTTCCAAAATAAAATAGCCTCAATTCTTTTTGAAATTTCTAATTCGGGATCTAAGCTTAAGTCTGCCATTGTATTAATTTGTTGATCTTCTTCTTGCATATTTTGTTTGGTTATCGGTACTTGTCCATTATCTACATATATTTTGGAACCCCAATTTTATCGCTCTCCATCTCTATGTCCTCAAACAAGTTCTCTTGCTTTGCATTTATTATACCTTGCTTTACCAATTCAAGCATTGCCAAAAAACTGACAATAACATCAACTCTTTGAGCCCTATCCATTTTGCCCTTTGTTCCACTAAACTCTCTGAACGTCATTCTGATTGCAGATTGAATTCTCGTAGTTAGCTTGTCAATCATCTCTTCAATGCTAATTATTTTTTTAACGATTATCTTAGGCGCTGCAGCTTGTTTTTTTGGCAATGAATTCAAAAGCCTTAAAATTGCATTACCAATTTCTCCTTGCTCAACTTCTTTACTTGGAACAAAAACTTTTATCTCCTGCTTAAGATCCCCTCTTTCATAAAGAATATTCTTTCCAAATATTTTACCAAGCTCAGCGGACGCTTTTCTAATTATCTCCAGTTGCTTTAATCTACTCTCGAGATCATCTATATCCCCCTTTTCTTCTTCAGTTAAACTAATTGTTGGCAAAAGAGATTTTGCTTTGATTAGAATAAGAGTTGAGGCAATAGTAATAAAATCTGCCCTGTTATTTAGCGAGTAATCCCCTAGTCTATTTACGTGACTAATATAATCATCGGTAACTTGCGCTAGAGAGACATCATTAACAAATAACTTACGTTTTTCAACCAATGACAATAGAAGATCCAGTGGACCTTCAAATGCCGATGTTTTAATCGTAAATACTTCTGTCATTTAGACTTTATTATAGCATACAGTTTGGGGTCAGGCACCACGGTGCCTGACCCCAAATATAGTGTGACTCAACAGTCAAATTTACTGCTTGATAATCAAATTCAATTCTCTAAGTTGCTCAGCAGAAACTCCAGATGGTGATTGCATCATTGGGTCTCGTCCTTCTCCTGTCTTTGGGAAAGCCATAACTTCTCTGATGTTTGGTTCGTTTTCAAGAAGCATCAAAAGTCTATCTAGTCCCCAGGCAATACCACCGTGTGGGGGTGTTCCTGATTTAAGAGCTTTAATCATATGCTCAAAGTCACTTTCCACCTTTTCCTTTTCATAGCCAAGAATTTCAAACACCTTAAATAGTGCTTCTGCCTTGTGATTTCTGATACTACCCCCGCCTATTTCTGAACCGTTCAGTACAATATCGTATTGAGCAGCAAGAATTGTCTCAAGTCCAGTGTCACTTCTTTTTGCATTCATCAATTGCTCTGCAAATTCCTTCTTTGGAGCTGAAAATGGGTTGTGGGTAAAAGTCCATCCACCTTTAGTATCGCGCTCAAAGAATGGGAAATCAACAATCCAACAGAATGCTAAAAGATTTGCATCTTCTTTGTCTGTTCTAATATCAGGTCTATCTACTCCATATTTCTCCATCGCAACAGCATATGGAATTCTTGGGAAAGGAATTTCTTGAATTCTTTTTTCAGGATAAAGTTTTGTAACAATATCAATTAACATTTTTTCATTTAATGACATTATATCTTCTTCAGTAACGAAGCTTGCCTCTACGTCCATTTGAGTAAATTCAGGCTGGCGATCCCCACGACTGTCCTCATCGCGCATACATTTTGCAATTTGGAAATAGTTTTCAACCCCTCCTGCCATTAATAACTGCTTGTATTGTTGGGGACTTTGTGGAAGAGCATAAAAAGCACCCTTTTCTAGTCTTGAAGGGACAAGGAAGTCTCTTGCACCCTCTGGAGTAGACTTTGTAAGAAGTGGAGTCTCAACTTCTATATAACCTTGTTCATCAAAAATATCTCTGATTAACTTTGCCATCTTATGTCTATTTCTGATATTTTTCTGAAGACGATCAGTTCTAAGGTCTAAATATCTATACTTTAATCTTATTTCCTCACTTACATCAATTGTGTCTTTTGTTAATTCAAAAGCGGGAGTTTCTGCTTCATTCAAAACTGTGATTCCTAAAATTTCCAATTCAATATCACCATTCTGCTTATCAGCCTGAACATTTTTTTCTGGACGATTATTAACTTTTCCAAAAACTTCAACTACCCATTCTGTTCTCAAAGTTTCTCCAACAGCTTTTGCAGCGTCTGCACCTGGTAAGATTACTCCTTGTACCTTTCCAGTTTTATCTCTAAAATCTAGAAAAATTAATTTTCCTTGATCTCTTCTAACATCTATCCACCCTGCGATAGTTACTTCCTCTCCAGCGTGCTCCTTTAGGTCTTTTATATATATTCTATTTTTCATGTTTTTTAATTATTGCAAGAGTTATTTTTTGAAATTTTCCAACAAAATAACCCCTACAAACTCATTACGTTTAATAATAAATTTGCAGGGGCGATTTTATCGCGGTGCCACCCTGTTTTTTATCTCATTATGCTTGCGTAGCATGGAACGGAGGATTCTACTGGTTTGCTCAAATCCTGCCTATTTCTAGGTGTAATTTAGCAAATTTTCTTTCCTCGCCTCATCGGTGTTAATCGATTCAACGGCTTATTCAAAGTATAGCAAACAATGATAAAGAATCAAATTGAGTAAATCAAAACATTGCATCAATACTAATATATCGTATATGCTTGTTATTGCCGTATGTTGTGTTTTAATTAATCCCTTTTTCTGTAAAACACTCCATGACAACCATTCTTATGTCTGATACAAGTTTTGTAAATAGGTAATCTTTTACCGCAGCCATATCCTCTTTTAGTACCGCTACATCATTCTTCAATATAACTACATCATTCTTCAATATAACTACATCATTCTTCAATATAACTACATCATTCTGTAATGTCTCCATATCAGATTGTAATACGGTTATATTGCACTTTAATGTACCAACATCAGATGTAATACCATCAAATCTTTTATCAAATCTAGCTATTAATTCATTTCTAACCTCTATAAGTTCTCTGTGAGATTCTTCTCTAGAGACCCTTATCTCATCTTTTACACTCAAAAATTCTTTTGTGAATTTTTCATCAAGTTTACCGATGTCATTTTTTACAGCCACAAACTCAAGTCTAAATTCATTGTCGGAATTTTGCATGTCGTCTTTTATACCATAATATACGGAGACAAGTTCTTTGTGAGTAACAAAACTGTCGCTATTACTGTAACTTTGTTCAGATGAAAAAACATTGGCGTCATTATTGCTGTTATTCTGATCACCTGATATTGATTTCTTAAATACTTTTACCATATTGTTCATTTACTTTATGTTTATATACTAACTTAATAATAAAGATATTGTATATAAGAGACATGAGTTTTTCATAAAGAAAATATAGAGAAAAACAAAAGATATTCTGAGTTATCCACAGATGATATTTTTCTATCTTTGATTGTTGTCGATTACAGAACCAATCCAGCTGCTTCCTTCACTCTATCCATAATTGCATCAATCTCTATTTTAAGCTTTTTTGCGTTGTTTCTAAGCATTTCGCGTACAATCTCAGGGTCTTTAGCAATCTCCTCTCTACGAGCTCTAAGTGGCGAAATAAAGGCAATTAAATCCTCAATTAAAGCTTCTTTTAATGCTTTGTACTTGCCCTCATTCTCTTTATATAACTTGGACAAATATTCCTCATCTCTGAATAGTTTGTGAATATTGTAGACATTAACAGGGATTCCTCCATTTGAATCTGTAACAATGGCCATTACCAATTTTTTAATCTCCTCATCAGTTGAAAAAAGCGGAATGTGATTATTGTAACTCTTACTCATCTTTTGCCCATCGATTCCAGGAACTGTCTCTACTTCTTTTAGAATAAGGTGATCTGGGATTTTGAAAATGTCTGTTTCAAAAACTCTATTGAATTTTTGCGCTGTGTCTCTTGTGATTTCAACATGCTGTTGCTGATCCTTTCCTACAGGAACAATGTCTGCATTGTGAATTAGAATGTCAGCCGCCATAAGTATCGGATAATCGAAAAGTCCAACATTAATTTCTTTGTTCTTTGCCTCAGCGTCCTTAAAAGCATGTGCACGCATTAAATATGGGACAGTTGTAATACAATTAAAAATCCAAGCAAGCTCAGTTACTTGTGGTAGGTCAGATTGTTTGTAAATTACAACCTTCTTTGGATCAAGACCGATAGCAAGATAGTCTATGGCAAGATCAAGTGTATTTTGAGATAGCTCTGCTTTATTTTGAACCGTAGTTAGAGAGTGAAGGTCTGCAATAAAAATACGAGAATCATATTGATCCTGAAGGTCAACATATTGTTTCATTGCGCCAAAATAGTTAGCAATATGAGGTCTACCTGTTGATTTGATACCAGATAATAATACTTTTTTAGATGTTTCAGTCATGATGGTAGTTTATCAGAGATTAGATTGAAAATCCATGTGGGTGTGTTAATATGATGAGGTCTAACTGATTTAAAATTCAGTTGCTACAAACAATATAAATGAAAATATCTAAACCAATTTCTCCAGATCTAGCCGGTGGATTCAAGGACTATCTTCCAGAAGACATGATTCCTAGACAAAAAATGTTCGATTCTATCAGAAGTACATTTGAGCTTTTTGGTTTCTTGCCATTGGATACTCCTGGAATTGAAAAAGAGGAAATTCTAACAGGTGGTGATGCTAATTTTAAAATGATGATGTTTAAAGCCGGACTTCGCAATGATGATGAAGGCCTTGCTCTAAGATTTGATTTAACAGTTCCTCTAGCACGTGTCATGGCATTTTACAGTGATAAAATTGAAAAACCTTTTAAGAGATATCAAACTGGTAAAGTTTGGAGAGGAGAAAAACCACAAGCTGGTAGATTCCGAGAATTCGTTCAATTTGATGCAGACATTGTTGGTACTGAAAGAATGAGTGCCGACGCTGAGGTTGTTGCCTTAATGTATGAGACACTTTCTGCATTAAAGATTGAAAGATTTCTTATAAAAATCAATAACAGAAAAGTATTAAATGGACTACCCTCTTTTGCTGGTTATGACGCGAAGATGAATGTGGATGTATTAAAATCGATTGATAAATTAGATAAAATTGAATGGGCAGGAGTTTCCAAAGAATTGACAGGTAAAGGATTAACTGAGTCTCAAATATCTCAATTAAATAAATTTATTACACTTGATGGAAATTCTGCTGAGGAAATTTTAACAAATCTTTCAGTTCTAATGTCAGACTCACCTGAAGCACTTGAAGGTATTGCTGAGCTTAAGGAAATTGTAGACAATCTTGCATCACTTCAAGTCCCATCAGAATTCTGGAAAATTGATCTTTCAGTCGCAAGAGGTCTTGGATATTATACAGGACCTGTATTTGAGACAACGCTTTTGGATTTACCAAGTATAGGTAGTGTATTCTCGGGTGGAAGATATGATGATTTGGTATCAAGATTCAGTGCGCAGAAACTTCCTGCTGTTGGTGCATCTATTGGTGTGGATCGTCTGTTTGCAGCCCTTGAGAAACTTTCATTACTTAAAAAAGAGAAAACAACAGTTAAGGCTTTGATTCTAAACTTTGACAAACAAGCTGAAGGATATTGCCAAGAAATCACCACATCTTTAAGAAAAATAGGTATTCCAACTGAAATTTATTTGGGTAAAGAAGACTTCCTTAAAGAGCAACTTACCTATGCTTTGAAGCAAGAAATTCAGATTGTTGTAATTGCTGGAAGTAATGAGATGAGCAAAAAGGTGGCTCAAATTAAGAACTTATCAGCAAGAACACAACAAGAGGTTGCTTTTGAACAGATTCCAGAGGTAATAAAAGCAATTATTGACAGTAGTACTGTCGCGTGATAATCTTTGTTCTGTAACTCACAATCTTGGGTATGTAGCTCAGTTGGTTAGAGCGCTGGTTTGTGGAACCAGAGGTCATGGGTTCGAGCCCCATCTTACCCACAATAAAAAACAACACGCAAGTGTTGTTTTTTTGTTGGTAAGAGGAAGTGCTTTTGAGCACTTCCATATAGTGCAAGAAAAGCCTTGTGGTGTATTAGAAACAGATTAGTTGAGACCCTCCAACTCAATAAAGAAGCTTGACCCTTTATTATCTCCCGCAGATTCCACCCAGATTCTACCTTTGTGTACCTCGATCATCTTTTTGGCAATATATAGACCAAGTCCAGTTCCAATAATATTTGTCTTTGAAGCATCAGGTGCTCTTGAGAATTTATTAAAGAGAATAGGTAATACTTCTGATTTTATACCAACACCAGTATCTGAAATTGTAATTAATATTTTACTATTTGCCTTTCTGGTTAACCAAACATGAATACCTCCATGTGGTGTATATTTTATTGAGTTATCAATAATATTTCCAATCACCTGTTTAATTTTTCCCTTATCAGCATCAACGGTATAATTTGCATCTTTATCGATATCAAATGCCATAGACAAATGAGCTTTTTCTATTGTTGGTATTAGTTCATTTATAACCGTTCTAACCTCTTCAGCAAGATCAAAGCGCTCAAAATTATATTGCATTCTTCCCTGCTCGATTCTTGAAACATCTAAATAGTCTCCAACCAGAATTACTAGGTCACTTGTTGATTGAAGTATTTTATTATTTGCACCCCTCACGATATCTGTAATAGGACCAAAGTCACCCTCTAGAATCATGGAAGCATAACCTTTGATTGCAGTTAGCGGACCTCTTAATTGATGTGATGTTAGGGAAATGAATTCAGATTTCTGCTGGTCGAGCTCCTTTAATTTAACATTTGCGTCTTCAAGTTCTTTGGCTAGCTTTTCTATTTTCTCTCTCGCCTCTATTTCCTTATTTACACTTTTTAGCAGGAAGATACCGAAAACAATGAAAGCTATAAAAATGATAACATTTATTGCTATATCGTTAGTGTCCTGTGATCTTACTATGTTAAATATGAATATTATTAAAAGAGCAACAGAAAATATTTGAGCTGATACAACTTTTTTAGAAACAAGTTTATATCGAATAACTCCATAGGCCATAAATACAACAAAGAAAATTACAAGATAATTACCAAAAGGGTACACATTGAAAAGTTGGGGAAAAAAGTTTGTAAAACCTCCCACAAAACCAAATATGCAGCTTATTAACGTATTTCTAATTTGCCCTCTTAATACTGCGTTTTCTCTGTTTTTAACATAAGAACTGATCAGATTATAAGTAGCAGTACTAACCACAATAAAGAACATTACAGGGAAAACGAAGTACAATGGACCTGGGTTTATCCAATAGAATCCATAACGCATAATCATTCCATCCTTAAAGTACGGTGTTAAACTGAGTAGACCAGTAAGGAATGACATCGTATAAAAAATATATCTTGTACGATAATTTTTCAACAATAAGAGTTCTGAGGTAAAGCCAAAATAAAGAGTAGGTAAAATTATAGCTGAAATATCTAGAATAAATTGCCAAAAGAATGCCACATTCATCGATAAAGTTTTTGTAACTTCATATAAACTAAATGACCAAATCGAAAAAATTATAGATGTATATAACCAATATTGTGCAATTTTACTGTTCTTATCACTTCTGTATATGATAAGACCAAAACACAAACTACTAATTGATAATATTAGACTTGATATACTGAAAAAGTTCATTGTTGTTTAAGTATAACACAGGAATATTATTTTTCTTAGAATATTTAAATAATTTTTTATTAGGATTAGCTGATATAGCGTACTCTGCATACCTTAGTAAAGGTAAATCAGAGTGATGGTCGCTTATAGCGATAATTTTCTTAGGATTTATTTTATGTTTGTCAAAATATTTATGTAAAGCGTAAACTTTATTAATTCCATGATGACTTTCACCTTTTATTTCTCCTGTTAATATTCCGTTGTTTACCTCGAGCTCTGTAGAAATATAATCATCAAAACCAAGTTCCTTTGCAAACTTCTTAACAATTGGTTGCACAGCTGCTGATGTAAGTATTGTGTAATAAGATTCATTTCTTAGCTTATTTACCAAGTCAAATGATTGCTCGTATATATTGTTTTTTAATGATATTTCGTAGAAATCATCAACAACCTTATCTATAACAGATACTTCCTCCCCAATAAATTTCTTTAATACAAAACCAAGAGCTTTCTTTGGATTACTAACAAGGCCTGCTTTGTATAAAATGAACCATAGATAAATAAGAAATGAGTCTTTTTTGCTTATATAACCCTTCTCCATTAAATATTTTACAAAAAGTCCTTGAGTTTGATCCTTTGTTAAAGTTCCATCAAGGTCAATTAATGCAACATTCTTATCTGTAAATTCATTATGCATTGGAGATTCATAATGAGGATATTTCTTTTGAGATAATTTCTCTATTTCCATCATCACTCTTTCTGTTACGTAAGTACATATTTCTTTGTCTTCTTGCATTCCGTAGTACTTTTCAAAATGCATAGGGATTCCAACATGAATTTCTAATACTTTTTTAATCTTTGGCTTTTTGTCAGCTTTGGACATTATTTCATGTGTTCCAATAATACCTACCGGTACAATCGGTACTTTATTTTCAAGCGCAAATTTAGCAATTCCAGTATAGGCCTTGAGCATCTCATCTTTTAAATGAGATCTGGTACCTTCTGGAAAAATACCAACCAGAGTTTTTGCCTTAAGGTGTTTGTGTACACCCTCTAACGCCTTTGTCTTATCTTCAGCCTTTCTGTCAACTCTAATTTGTCCAGTTGCTATCATTAGTATCCTCCAGTATTTATTTAAAAAGAATTTTTCGGCTGCCAGAAAGTGAACATTTCTTGGTGCAAGAGCGGCAACAGATAGAAAGTCAAAAAAGCTTTGATGATTCATTGCTATAATTGCCCCACCTTCTTTTGGAATATTTTCAAACCCTGAAGTTTCCTTCAAAAGGAATGATTTCATAAAAAGGGCTACTATTCTTCTGAGTAGCCCGTAAGATAATTTTACGTAAACTGAATGCGTTTCTATTTTCATATTTGGTATTTTCTATTATAAACTAAAATGCTGATATCTTAAAATTTAATTGCATTAAACAAATCAACAACCACATCTCTCATAAGCTCTGTGTTCTCAGTTGGGCCCTTTGTCTTATCGATATTAAAAGGTTTACCTACATTGATTATTACTCTTTTACCATGCTTTCTAATTGCAAATGGCATTAGTGGAACATCAGCTTCTTCAGCTAAAATTGCTGCACCCCATTTAAATGGACCAACGGTATCATCGTAATACATTCTACCTTCTGGAAACATTGCAATTACAGCTCCACCTTTTAATGCTTTTTTGGCACCTTCTAGGTTTTTACTTGTACCTTGTCCTGTTACAACAACAACAACTCCCATAAGCGCATATATGAGTGGAATAAGACCTACGGTATACATAAAATTCATTATTGGGTTATGAAATTTCTTAACCCCCATAAATCTTATTGGTGCAAGTGGTGAAAAAAGACCAACTGCTATTCTGTATAAGAAGCTATCATAGAATCTAATGTGATTTGATATTAAAATTGCTGGTGGCCTGACTCCAATTAAATTATGTTTGTTTTTTATTTCAATTTTGAAAAATGGCTTTGTAAGCCCTATGATTATAAACCAAGCGATGAATTGTGTAATTTTTGAAAAAGTGTTCATTTTTCTATATTTTGTATTGTATGATGTATTTGTGGCAATAAAAAATGCGACATATAATTGTCGCAAATTTTAAATAATTAAATTGTCCGTGAACGGCTGTTTTATTGGCTGATTTAATTGTTTTAAACTATCTTTATCCACAATGATTAAATATTAACACACATTATTAAAAGGCGCAAGTTTGGCTAAAATAGTGCTAGAAATCATATTTTTGCTCCTCATTAGAACAAACAGCAAGGATGTTTAGATTCTGTGATAGCCATTTTGCAGCTTCTATTACCTCTTCTTTTGTGACGGCTAAGATTTTTTGTAAAAATTCATTTTGATTCGTAACATTAGTAAATAATAATCTAAGATTTGCATATGCAAATGATTCATCTTGAATGGACTGATTGTAAAATATTTCTGAAGCTTCTGACTTCTTTTTTGTCTGACTCAATTCAATATCAGTTATTTTACCATCAGAAACCTCCTTTATCTCATGCTTAATAATATCCAGGCATTGTTGTATGTTTGAAGGCTGGACATTTAAACTAAAATATACATAACCAAATAGTTGATTTGTGTAAAAAATACTGGATATATTATACAGTAAGCTATTTTCTTCTCGTAATCTTATGTTTAAAATTGAATTAGATGAATTTGTTAAAAAATCTAGCAATATCTTTAAAGCAAAATATCTAGGATCATCCCGTCCTTTGGTAATAGTTCCAAAACTAACAACAGCTTGTTTTTCAGGTACTGATACATAACCCTGTTTTTTTAGAGTTATTGGAGGTATTTTTTTTGTATCCAAATTTTCAATATGGGTTAGAGAATTTAGAGCTGTGCTTTCTCTTATATTAATAAAGTATTTATTGGACAACTCCTTACATTTTTCAATAGTAATATCGCCACTTATAGATAGTATGCAGTTTTGCGCTACAAATCTCTCATTATAAAATCTTTGTAAATCCTCTAGAGTGATTTCCTTGAGCGATTCTTCCGTTCCTAAAGTGTGAAATTTAAAATCCGTTTCAGCGAGTGCTAACTCATTAAATAAATTAGAGACTTTTGTTCCAGATTTTTTGAAAGATGCTAATAATTCTTCCGTAATAATTTTCCTATGCTTATCAACTGCCACCTGGTCAAATTTTGAATGAAATACTACCTGTGATATATAATCGCAGGCGCTCTCTGCAAATTCCTCTAACACTGTGGCGTAAAATGACATTCTCTCTATTGAGCTTGTTGCTGCATTTCTAACTCCCCCGTAATCAGTCAGAATTGATGTTAAGTCCTTTTTATTTTGATACTTCTCTGTTTTTTCATGAACAACATGTTCAAGAAAATGCGCTACACCTGGCTTGTATCCATAATAGTTATTATAAAAATTACCCGCACCCAGAATTATTTTAACATCTACCATTTTAGAACCTTCTTTTTCTTGGTGTATTACACGAAGTCCATTATCGAGTGTGTATTCTGTTGTTTTCATGTTGTAGCTTATCTTATCATATTCTACAGATTCTCCACATAACTTTTATAATCTGGAATTCTTGTCAGTTTTCCATCTGACAAAAGATATGTAGTATCAAGCGCTGCTTGTTCCAGAAAATATCTATCGTGAGATACTATTAAAACTGAACCTTTGTAGGTTTTAAGTGTTTCTTCTAATGCCTCAACAGCCTCAATATCAAGGTGGTTAGTTGGCTCGTCTAATACCAACAGGTTTACTGACTGTGCAGAAAAAAGTGATAGAAGTAATCTTGCTCGTCCACCAGGACTCAGCGCATTAATTGGTTTTCTCATCTGTTTTTCATTAAAACCAAACTTGGCAAGCTGTACATATGAATCCTGTTCATCTGTGTAGGCTCTCTCTGTCAGAAATTCTAGAAGAGTTTTATCTTTTGGAAGAGTTTCGTGCTCCTGCATCATGTTTCCAATTTTTAGGCCAGATCCAAATTCCACTTTTCCTTCCAGTGGTTTAAGTTGCCCCGTAATTGTTTTTAGTAATGTAGACTTTCCTGTTCCATTTAAACCCATAATTGCAACCCTTTGGCCATAATTTAGTTCAAA
Source organism: bacterium (assembly GCA_037127815.1). Classification (NCBI taxonomy): domain Bacteria; species bacterium. The sequence goes on along the minus strand of JBAXXP010000002.1, from coordinate 58,168 downwards.
GGAAATAGGTCCGATTTTGAAATTTGCATTATTACCATCTACATCAACGTTTACATTCAAACCTAAATCGCTCAAATTTTTACTATTTGAATATCCAGCGATAACGTCCAGTAGTCTAATATCCATCGTACCAGGATTCTTCTCTGCATTAAGAGATATTTCAAATGAGCTTCTTTCTATTGGTTTTTCAATTTTATCTATCTGGTCAACCCTTTTATCGATAACCTTTCCTTTACGTCCCGCTTTGCCAGCCATATCTCTATTGTACCCTTGAACATACTTATCATTATCAGACCCAACCCACTTTGACCCCCTTGCTGATTCCATTTTCATTTCATGAGCACGTTTAGATAGTCTATCTATTTCTTCTTGCTGATTGGAATATTCCTCTTTTTGACGATGTAATCTCTTCTTCAAAGTTTCTAAATAATCACTATATGTTCCATTTGTAATATTTAAATTGTGAGTTAGCCAATCTATCTCAAAAATTTTATTGACTACTTTATCGAGAAATCTTCTATCGTGAGAAATTAAAATACAAGCGGTTTCTGTTTCCTTAATATAATTTTCAAGCCAAATAAGCGCTGGTAGGTCTAGATTATTTGTGGGTTCATCGAGAAGTAACAAATCTACTCCCTTTAGTAATATTCCAGCAAGAATTATTTTACTTTTCTGACCACTACTTAATTTTGAAACATTGTGTTGTAGATCAATATTATTAAGTCCAAATCCTGAAAGTATTAACTTCATTTTATGAGCAAAGTCATAATCAGGTACGTTGTCATCATTTGTAGCTGTTCTTTTTAGATAAGTCTCTACAGATTCATCTTCAACAAAACTTGTGTCTTGTGGCAAATATCCAACTCTGGTATTTTTGAGAATATTTAAAGACCCAGAATCATACTCTTCAATACCTGCTATTATTTTAAGCAGAGTTGTTTTACCAGTTCCGTTATTTCCAACCAGTGCCACTTTCTGACCCTTATCAATAGAAAATGAGATATCAGAAAGGACATCAATTAGACCGTAGCTCTTATTAATTTTTTCAGCTTTTATAAGGCTCATTTTTTGTGTTGATTTGCACGTTGATAATTTTAGTAGATCAGGTGATAATCATGACTACTTTGTGTTATTGAATCGTATGTTTAGTGTATATACGATTATATATGATTGTATACGATTATTTTTTAACCAAAATATTCAACATTCTTCATTGCAGTCTCTTTAAAACTATCACTGACATTTGAAAAGTCTATTAAGTTTACAGTGTAAGGAGTTTTTAAATCTTTAAGTTTTTCTTGTATCTCTAATAGTTTAGATATATCTATTTTTTCTCCAATTATTCCAACATCTATGTCTGAACGCTCTCCCGCTGTACCATTCACTCGAGAGCCAAAGAAAAATACTTTATACTCAGATAACCTAATATAAGACTTCAAAATATCTAGAATTCCTGCCTTTATCATTTTTCTATCTTGTTCTGCTAATTTCATTATTTAATAAATAATTTTGATAAATTATGAAAAGTTTCTGACATAGATTTAGCCAATACAGCCACTTCTTCTGCAATCTGCACTTCATATTCATGTGCCGTCTGATTACGAGTGTCTCTCATTTTAGTCCATTTTTGTACATCATCTTCATTGAATACTGAAACTAGGAACGCAGCCTTAAAGGCTTGTATTGGGGATTGAATTTCTTGTTGTGAATATTCTACTTCAAGAAAATTTTTGAGCGACTTCCATCCTGTGTCAAAGGTAAACTCAAATCTTTTAATCAAAGCATCTCTTTCAATGGCGTTTTTAGGCTCCAGAACTTCATCAAAACGATCAAGGGCGTTTAGAAACTCTTTAATTTTTTTATCTAGTTTTTCCTTCATAATGTTCATATTATAATACAATAGGTTGCTATAATCAATATCGCCATAATGATAGGACGTTAATTATTAGATAATATCTTTTTTCACGGTATTCCCTTCTACAATTCCATACGCACAAAAATCTGTTTTTTTCCAAAGTTCATTTAACCCATCGATACCAATATTTAGTAAGGACGCAAAGAATAAATTTAATATAGTACCATGTGTGACAACTAAAATAATTTTTCCTTCATTATCCTTAACTATATTTGATACACCATCTTTAAACCTACTCAAGGCTTCTTCGCAAGACTCCCTGTTAAATGCATGATAAGTCAAGTCTGTTAATTGTCTCTTCTTTTCTTCATCAAATTGTTCTTTTGACAAAAAAATATCTCCTCTTTTCACTTCATTAAAATAAGATGATTCCTCAATTTTTTTTTAAAGTTTACTATAATTGGTTCAATCGTAAGGTATGTTTTTCGTTCTTGGTAGACATATATTAAATCAGCGCTATTTATTTCTAGATTATCCAAAAGTAATAATGACTAAGACTTACCTTTGTCAGATAAACCCCATTGTGAGGCATTCAAATTTGGATCTTTCTCTGTATCAGCGTGACGTAGAAAGATTATTTTTGTTGTATCAGTCATTAATAATTTGAATTAGTACGACTTTGCAAAGATAACCCTACCTTTAGATGGCTTACCAGACTTTATACAAACTCCGTCATCTTGTACTTGATCAAACGCAATACATCTAATTGTTGCAGCTGTTTCTTCTTTAATTTGTGCTTCGACGTCAGCATCACCTGACCAGTGCGCAAGAACAAAATTACCAGCTTCAATTTCTTTAACAAAATCTTCCCATGTATCAACTGTTCTTTCTTTTTCTTTTCTATAATCACCAGCTTTTGCAAATAGATTATTTTGAATTTCTTCAAGTAGGTTTGAAACAGTGATTACAACATCATCAGTAGTAATTGAAACCTTCTCTCCAGTATCTCTTCTTGCAATAAATAGCGTATCATTTGCAAGATCTTTTTTACCAAGTTCAATTCTAACAGGAACACCCTTTCTCTCCCATTCGTAAAATTTCTCACCTGGTCTAATATCTCTTGTGTCAATTTTAACTCTTATACCTCCTTCTTTTAGCCATGATGAAACTTCTTCAGCTTTAGCAATGATAGCTTCCCTGTCTTCATCGTTATTTATAATTGTTGTAATTACAACTTGATTAGGGGCGATTTTTGGAGGCAGAACCAACCCTTTATCATCTGCATGAGTCATTATAAGTCCACCAATCATTCTTGTGCTTACTCCCCAACTTGTTTGCCAACCAAATTGCTCAGTATTATCGCGGCCTAGGAATTTAACATCAAAGGCTTTAGCAAAGTTTTGGCCAAGGTGATGCGATGTTCCAAATTGCAATGCTTTTCCATCCTGCATAATTGCTTCAACACAATATGTTTTAAATGCACCAGCAAATTTTTCTGATTCAGATTTTGTTCCAAGAATTACTGGGATTGCTAAAATGTTCTCAGCAAATTCTCTGTAAACTTCAAGCATTTCTCTTGCCTTGTCATCAGCCTCTTTTTCAGTCTCATGTACAGTGTGACCTTCTTGCCATAGGAATTCTACAGTTCTAAGGAATAGACGAGGTCTCATTTCCCATCTCACAACGTTTGCCCATTGATTGATAAGTAGAGGTAGGTCTCTGTACGATTGTATCCATCGTGAAAAAGTATCATAAATAATTGTTTCCGATGTTGGTCTGATAACCAATGGCTCATCTAACTTCTTTCCTCCGGCATGTGTGACCATTGCAACCTCAGGTGCAAAGCCTTCTACGTGATCTTTTTCCTTATTTAAAAAACGTTCAGGAATAAATAGTGGAAAGTATGCATTTTCTACCCCTGTTTCTTTGAACCTAGAGTCTAGGTATTTTTGCATGTTTTCCCATATGGCATATCCTGTTGGCTTGATAATCATACATCCTTTTACTGGACTATATTCTGCCATGTCCGCAGCTGCAATAACATCCAAATACCATGCAGAATAATCCTCTGATCTTGGGGTGATAATATTGCTTGCTTTAGACTTGTTTGTATCAGCCTTATTGGAACCACCTTCCATTTTTTTAGTCTCGTTTGTCATGTGATTATAATAGTATAAATATAGGTTTGGAGCAATTGAAGCTGGTTGGGGTAATTTATTCATTCATAAAGAAAAAGTGCCCCCGCGGAACGCGGGGGCACTAAATGAATTGAAACTCAGTCCTTCAGCAGCCAAGGTCTGTCGTGAGACATTGGCTGAGGTTGTTTGAGTGTCTGAACAGAACGCAGGTTGCCAAGCGGACGAAACATGGCAGTGTTGCGAGCAGAAGTCTCGCAAGCACTATCAGATTCACAAAAACAAAACTGCATCAGGTCCTGCTGATTGCGCCACAGCAGCACTTTCCAGTTTGCCAACTTGCGATTGCAAAATTGACACTTTCTCGCCGAATCTTGGCTAATCCGAACAATCTTCAATTCTCCGATATCAGGATCACCAACTCCATGTCGGCGTACCTTCTTTGGCTCGGGTTTTGAAGCCCTCGCTTGCAATTCAGCAATTGGACCAATTAGGGCCGGTCTCACTTGCCCTTCCCTTACTCCGTATTCTCTTTTCACGATTTGATTATTCTACTTGTTTGTTTTGAATGAGGTCTGATTATTTAAAACAACCTCTGCGTCATATTTCATCATATTTTTGATAAATAATCAAGTATTTAATGCATATTTTATAGGAATGAAAAAGCGCCCCCCTTTCGGGGGCGCCAGTTGCTAATTTGTCTATCTTGCAGGATAGTTGAAGGCATTAACGAACCTTGAGTTCTGTGAGGTATGCTTGAGTCTCACTTACGATCAAATCAAGCTTGTTGTCCTCGAGAATTGGATAGTGATGAGGGCATGAAATACCAATCTCCCTTCCATGATACCGACGTGCCAATTTCTTGACAACTTTCGGCAAAATAGTTGGGTCTCCATCACAATAAAATGCAAGCAGTTTGCCTACGGACTTAACCTTTGGGGCAAAGTTACCGAGTACGGCACCCATGCAGACTTGCAACGCAAGCCATCCGTAACTCAGTGCTTCGACGTAGTCCGGCAGGACTCCTCCAAATAACTTCGCTCTATGTTTTTCCTTCAGGCGGAACCTGAAGTTGAACAGGGATTGAAAGAAGTAGAGATTTTGGATGGGCCACACGCGAAACGGATAATCCATTGGATTATGACTGGGGGCACCAATTGTGACCACGGCCTTAACCCTTGAATCATCGATGAAGTGTGTAGCAAGCTGTCCACCGAATGAATGCCCGATAATGACCAAGTCTTCATCAGGGCTATAGTTGTCAGAGATGTGCTTTCCAAGTTCTTCCTTTGCGTTGCTTACGTTTGTAAACCAAGACGAAGAAATTGAATCGATATTTGCTGTGGGATAAAGTCCTTTCAGCCGATCTTTCAATTTTTCCATCATAAAGAATGAACTGAAAAGTCCGGGAATTAGTACAATTTTCAAGCTAACCTTTCCATGCCCCTTAGGGCTTTGTTGTTTTAAAGATCAAATTCCTAATATGCCATTCGCCCAAACGAAAAGCAGGAACACAGTATTTATACTACATTTTTATAGAAAAGTCAATGTCTTGGACTTGATTAGCTCAAAATCATCATATTTATGGTTGTCACCTTCCAACTCTATAAGTTCAATATTGGTTTTATTAAGTGGCTCCAGATAGTTCTTTAAATCATCAAAAGAAGTGATGGGGTCATTAGAGTTTTGAATAAGTACTGTTGGAATTTTAAATTCTCTCAACCAACTAGTGACATTAAAACCTTCTTTTAATGCCATGTTGATTGGAAATCCTACAAACACACATTTCTTAGGTTTTATTTTACCTCTGAAGATTCCATAAAGTGTTACTATTATTCCAACAGATTTGGCAAAAATTATATAGTCATCAGAACCCAGATTATCTACAAGTTTATCAAGTTCTATTTCAAAATTTATATCAGCGTCATCGCCCTCCCAATGTGAATAATATTGTCTGTAAATATCTTCGAATTCATTAGAAAATGCCAACGCTGCTTTGTCCGCCCATTCTCTATTTGATTTGCTGTTTCCTGGTAAGATTATTAATTTCATAATTCTAGTATTATAATATTATTAGTACTTACTGATTATAACATGTCTGTAAATTTTCAATATAGATATGCACACCTTTTTTTGGGGTCAGGCACCGTGGTGCCTGACCCCAAAAAAACCGCTCAATTGCACTTCTCGTATATGACGAGTTGTAGCAATTAAGCGGGTTTGTGATTTGTGGATGGATATTTAGCTGAAACAACTTGAGTATTCAGGCATTGCGCAATGTACTGGTCAAGGAATATGGACACAGTTCCTCCAGTACCTTGAGACTTTCAACAATGTCCTCAAGTCCACTCTTGTATTCAGATTCAAGACTAGATGTTGCAAGATTCTTGCTGCCGATCTTTTTATCAATTAACCGCAAATAAGTTTGTACAACAAGAGTAACCCATCCGGAGACTTTCAAATCCTCTTGATTGTAATAGCCAGCTTGTTTGGTGTATTCCTTTGCGAGTATCTTGTATAGATTATTATCACCGTTTGATGTACAGAATTTATCCCTACCTATTCCAAAGCGGCATTGTTTCCCTGTAAAAAGTAAGCCTTCGTTCAAAGCATCACGAAGTATTATTTTGGCTTCGCAATATAAATCCTTGTTACCAAGACTTTTATTACGACTCAGCTCATTCAGTTTTTTTGAATTAGCCTTAACCTTCATCAACGTCAAAATAGAGTTATCCTGCACATCGTCCTGTATGTTTTTCTTGAAAATCAATTGCACAAGAAAAATAGAAAGTATTGCTGCGATTACAGTCAGCGACAGCATCGTACTATCAATTATCACTGCATTCATAGGATGTTTATTTGGGGTTGTAGCAACTGAAATACTCCACCACGGAGCGAAATCAAAGTGCTATATGTTCGAATAAAATAATACGTTTTATACGCCCAATGTCAACATAATGCGGGATAACCGAGACTGTTTTAAGATTATTGTCTTGAGATATTGTAAATGGCAGCCTTTTTTCCAGCCACAAGAATATGAGTTGTTCTGTCTAATTTCATAGTCTTTTGAAAATTGAATAGATTATTTTCAAACTCCTCCTTATCCCCCACTATTAATATAATAGCTTTTCCGCCTCTCATTAGAACATACTCAAATTTAGTAAGCATTTCATTATAATCGATTTTATTATTCTCAAAAGCATGATCTTTGAATACACTTTTTCCACGGAAACTTGTCCATGGTGGATCAGTAATAATTTTTGTAATTGAACCCTTTGGAATAGTTTCTTCTTTTAATTCAAAGAAATCTCCGTGAATTAATTTTATATTCTTTCTGGTATTGATTTGTCTGTTTAATTCTTTGTGAATTCCTTCAATAGCACGCTCATGTGAATCAACACCAATAGCATTTTTATATGCATTAAAGTGAACACGCTCTTTTAGAATTCCTCCATAACCACAAAATGGATCAAGAATAATATCCTTTGGAGTTGGGTTAGATTCCAGTATTAGAAGCTCGGCAACTTCTGGAGGAAGCTCGCCAGCTCTATGATGTTTTTTGTCTTCAGAAAGTTGAGTTAGTCTAAGTGCACAAATAAGTCTTATGTTCTTATTCTTTGGTTCCAATACTTCACCAAGTGGTGTTAGTTCACCCTCTGTATCCCCTACTGTGTTTCCGTTCTTGTCAGCTGTAGCTTTTGCTACCGCCTCATTCCACTCTTCGTCAACTTCTTCAACATTCTCTTTGTTAACCCTAAGCTTATTTCTTCTCATAAACCAAAGTTCTCTTTGGGGTTCACGAACAGAAAGCTTCATTCCTAGATCTTTTTCAACAACCGTTTCTGCTTTTTGTAGATATACACGATCAAAACCAATTGTCTGATTGTTTTCTGCAACAACAATTTTAAAAGTTTCTCTGTGTTGTCCTAGTAGAGTTCTGACATGTGATTTGTTGTGCACACCATCATTTATAAATCTCTTGAACAAGTTTTCAAAAGACATATCTTCCTTGAAATATAGACCGTTTAATATAACAAATATATTAGTAAAAAAACGCATTTGTCTTAACTCATGCGGAGTATAGTCAGTTTCAAAAATCGCCATACCATCAATTACTTCTACAAGTCTAAATCTATCCTTTGGCTTTTTCTTAAGTTGTCTCTCTATTATGCTCTGTCCGCCACTTACAAAGGTAGCGCAGTATAAATCCATTTTATTTTTCATATATTTGTATGGGGTAAGGTACCAATTTGAGGTCTTACCGCCTAACGTCGTCGGGGTTAATCCCTTTGCCTAAATGACAGGAGAATCGATAACATTAATGCTACTATAACACAGTAACACCAAAAAAACAATGGCTTGAACATGGCCTACCTTCAACCTTATCTCTAACCTCTTCTTGTAACTATCATGAGCGCAATCATTGGAGACAAGACACACACAAAATCACCTAGTCCAGATTTAAAGAAGTCTCTAAGGTCTGCTGTTAAGCTATATATATCCCTTGCTGGTAGTATGTGAAATGTTAGGGTCATAACTAATAGAATCAACGAAACTGAAAGAAGTACAGCGTCTAAGAAGCCAGCTATACCACTTTTTGTACCGTCATAATGACTAAGTCTTCTTGTGATAAAGAATAGTAAAGCAAACATCACTATAAAAACTCCGGCTTGTGAAAGGTAAATATTAAAGGCTGTATCCTTTGCAACTAATACGTTTTGCAAATATGGAAAAGATTTGAAAATTACAGCTGTTGGATAAAATGCAATTATTAGTGAATACATTACTCCTCTCCCCTTGTAAAAAGTTAAACCGATAAGAACGACGAGAGTTGCAATTAATCCGATGTTGAACATATGTATTTATTATATATTGTTTTATCTTATTGTGGAAATTATTTATGTTAATAAAATACTTCGTGAACATTCAATCGCTAAATTTGCTATCAAAGATAAAAACCCCATCGACTGCTTCAGTCTCAGATGGGGTAATTATTAACAGACATGAATATAGTATTCAAGACTATCTCTTGTTTGGATCTCTTTTTGCGAAAGCTTCATGCTTTATTGCAAGTCTCTTCTTTGTTTTTTTAGAACGAGAAGCCTTACCTTTTCCTACACCAGTTGCTCTTTTTGCCATAATGTAGCCATTATATACTATTTATCGCCCAGAGTCTAATTTTAGGGATAATAGGAAGTTTATTCTATATCCCCTCTTTCTTTAATTCCTCCAGTAACTTTCTTGCATCCTTTGAAAGCTTCTTTGGAATACTAATTGAGATCTTGAACAACAGATCTCCTCGGCGAGTGGCTCTATTATCCATTGGTACTCCTTTTCCTCTAACTCTGAGCATTTCTCCGTGTGTAATTCCAGCGGGCACCGTTAGTATTAACTCACCTTCAAGTGTTTCAACTTTAATGTCAGCTCCAAGTAGTGCGTCTGTTAATTTAATTTCAAGTGGAAATATTAAATCAAAATTATCTTTAATTATTTTTGGATGTTTTTTGATATGTAGCTTAATAAATAAATCCCCTGGGGCACCACCTGCTATAGACTCACCCTTTCCTTGAACTCTTAATGTGTCACCTGGATTTATCCCTGGTGGAATTATTACACTTATCTCCTCTGTGCTATGTACTGTTCCCTCACCTCTACATGTTTTACATTTTTCTTTAGGAATTTTTCCGGTACCAAAACATTTATCGCAAATTTTCTCATTTTGCATCTGACCAAAGATTGTACGTTTTATTTCATAGACAGTTCCAGTTCCTTGGCAAGTACCACAATCATCAAACTTAGTACCAGGTTCACCTCTTGTGCCATCGCAATGGCTACAAGTGCTATCCTTGCTAACTGTCACCTTTTCTTCTTTTCCAAATATGGACGATTTAAAATCTATTTCAATACTAATTTCTATATCACGTCCTCGTCTTTGTTTTTTAGCAGAACTTCTTCCTCCACCACCAAACATACTTCCAAAAATATCGCCTAAATCAAATTCAACACCATCTTGTCCAAAGTCCCCTCCACCAAAACCACTTCCAGAAAAATCAAAACCCCCAAAACCTCCTTGGCCTTGTCCACCACCATACTGTCCTCCACCACCAGGACCAGCTGATCCAAATTGATCATATTGAGCACGCTTTGAATCATCAGATAAAGTACTATAAGCTTCACTTATTTCTTTGAATTTATCTGCGCTCTTTGGATTTTTATCAGGGTGATGCTCATGAGCAAGTTTTCTGAAAGCTTTTTTGATTTCATCTTTGCTTGCACCCTTATCAACCCCCAATGTTTTGTAATAGTCTTTAGCCATTTTGATTTAATTTGATTTTCGATTTTAATTTAGGCCCATACCTACTTTGTGATTTAATAATTATATGACGAATATTCAATAATGGATAAATGTCCATCGATTGAATATTCGCTCATGCAGAAACGCATGATTTGTAAAAAAGTACTTACTTGTTTGTTGTCGATTCTCCAAACTTCGCGGGTCTATGTTTGTGCTTAGTGTAATCTATCTTGCCTGAGATGATTCTAGATTAGATTATTTTGTCTCCGCATCTCTAACATTGTCACCCTCTGGTGTTTTTTCTGTTGATCCAGTTTCTGGTCCAGTTGCGGGTTCTGTTGCAGATTCAGCCCCTGGAGTAGCTCCAGCCTCAGGAGCGGGTGCTGCCTTTGAAAGCGCTTCACCAATCTTTGAAATTTCAGTTGAAAGTTCTTCAGATGCTTTTTTAACAGCTTCAATTTCACCAGTATCCTTAATAGCACGAAGTGCAGTAACCTTTTCCTCAACTCCCGTTATAACCTCAGCTGGAATCTTTTCCTTATTCTCTCTGATAGCCTTTTCCGCTGTGTAAATCATGTTATCAGCAGTATTTCTCATTTCAATTTCCTCTTTCTTCTTAACATCATCAGCTGCGTGAAGTTCAGCATCTTGCTTCATCTTCTCAATATCCTCTTTTGAAAGACTTGAGCTTGCTTCAATTCTAATTGATTGTTCTTTGTTTGTTGCCTTCTCCTTTGCTTTAACACTTAGGATTCCGTTTGCATCAACATCAAAAGTAACCTCAACTTGGGGCATACCACGTGGTGCTGGTGGAACACCATCTAGAATAAATCTACCTAGTGACTTATTGTCTTGCGCAAGAGCACGCTCACCTTGAACAATATGAATCTCTACAGATGTTTGATTGTCCGCCGCAGTTGAGAAAACTTGTGAACGTGATGTAGGGATAGTTGTATTTCTTTCAATAAGTTTTGTTGTAACATTTCCCATAGTTTCAATTCCAAGTGAAAGTGGAATAACGTCTAGAAGTAGAATTCCAGTGACATCTCCTCCAAGAACTCCACCTTGAATTGCAGCACCTAGGGCGACAACTTCATCAGGATTAATTGTAAGATTTGGTTCCTTTCCAAAGAAAGCTTTAACAGTCTCTCTAAGTTTTGGCATTCTTGTTTGTCCTCCAACTAGGATAATTTCATTAATATCAGCCACCTTAAATGGTGAAGCCTCAATTGCACGCTTTGTAATTTGCATTGCGCGCTCTATGAATTCATCAGCAATTTCTTCCAATTTTGCACGAGTAATTTTAAGTACCAAGTGTCTTGGTCCTGAATCATCGTTAGCAATAAAAGGAATATTTATTTCTGTTTCTGTCGCTGTTGAAAGTTCAATCTTTGCCTTCTCAGCTGACTCATCAAGCCTTTGCATTGCAAGAGGGTCTTTTCTAAGATCAATTCCGTTTTCTTTCTTAAATTCATCAGCGATGTAATTTAATAGTTTGTAATCAATATCGCGTCCTCCAAGTCTATGGTCTCCGTCTGTTGCTTTAACCTCGACAACTTCATCACCAACTTCTAGAATTGAGATATCAAATGTTCCTCCTCCAAAGTCAAAGACTGCTAATTTCTCATCCTTCTTTTTGTTGAATCCATAAGCAAGAGCCGCTGCTGTTGGCTCATTAATGATTCTCATTACTTCAAGTCCTGCAATTTTACCAGCATCCTTTGTCGCTTGTCTTTGTGAGTCATTGAAGTATGCAGGAACTGTAATAACAGCCTGTGTAATTTTCTCACCAAGTTTTGCCTCAACATCAGCCTTAATTTTTGAAAGAATCATTGCAGAAACTTCTTCTGCAGAGTAATCCTTGTCAGCCATCTTTATATTAACTCCACCGTTTGCTGCCTTTGAAAGATCGTAAGCTACGGTTTTTAGATCAGCTTGAACTCCGGCCTCATCAAAACTGTGCCCGATAAATCTCTTGATACCATAAACGGTATTCTTTGGATTAGTTACAGCTTGACGCTTTGCTAATAATCCAACAAGTCTCTCATTTGTCTTTGAGATTGCCACAATTGAAGGTGTTGTTCTTGAACCTTCTGCGTTCTCTAGAATCTTTGGAGCCCCAGCCTCCATTACGGCAACGGCCGAGTTAGTTGTTCCCAAGTCTATTCCTATTATTTTAGCCATAGTTTTATTTAGTTATTTAATTATTTTCTTTTAATTTTCCTCTATTGGTTTTTACCAATATCATTTAATAAATTTGTAAAGTGGAATATGTTGAATGTGTTGAATATATCAAACACATCAAACAAATTCTAAATTAGATAACTGAGTTTGGAGATCTTGGTGAAATACTTACAAGTGATTTTTTGAGTCTCATAAATTGACCATCTTTAAACATTAGTTTTTGTCTATCAATTAATAGTAGAGCGAGTACACCCAAGACAAAAGAATATATCAGAATATTATTTGAACTTTGATGTGCTGTAAATAATGGAGAAATATTGCTTATTATTGAAGCCTCATGAAGAAGTAGTGGTTCAACAGCTGTTCTAATATGCTCTGAAATTTGAGCAGAAAGTAGCTCTAGATTCAATCCTTGAATAGCTTGCTGACCCATTCCTAGGCCACCTACAGCTCCGTCAGACAGAGTATTTAGGCTATTTAGGAAATACTGAGTCTCATTGGCATTCAGCCTTTTGTAGGCATAATTTCCAGCCTCATATACCCCAGATTGAGCATTTTGAGCCAAAAAAACAACCACCATAAAAACCGCTAATCCTACCTTCATTAGCAGTAAAACCTTATGTTTATAGGTCTTTTGAGCGATTATCATCTTCTTGTTTTTATATTATAGCACACCTGTCAAGGTTTTTGAGTATCGTTTCCGCTTATTATTTTTGAAAAACCCTAACCATCGCAGGTCTTAAAACTTTGTCCTTGACCATGTATCCTTTTTGTAAAACCGAAGAAACAGTTTCATCGAGTTTAGCATCGGTTGTACTATCTACTCCAATCATATGGAATTTTGCAGGATCTGCCTTATCACCTATTTCTCCAAATTCTGTAACATCATTCTTTGACAAAACTGCCTTGAATTGATTATAAATTTTCTCCATTCCGTTTCTCCACTCCAAAGATACCGCCTCCCAGGCTACTTTATTAGACATTGCCATATCGAAACTATCTATAACTGGTATAAATTCCTCCAATAGATTTTGAGTAGCAAATTTTAGAAATTCTTGTTTTGATTCCTCATCTCTTCTTCTTATGTTTACAAACTCAGCTTTTTCCTTTTGCCAACCTGTTAGGTATTCTTGTTTCTCATTAATGGCAATCTTAAGTTTTTCTCTTAATTGCTTTAGCTTTTCTGATGATCCAACCTCCTTACCTTCCTCATCAGTATCAACAAACTCCTCCACATCAAGGTCTTCAGATTCTGCATCATCCAATGAATCCTTTATATCGCTAGCTGTATATGGTGCTGTAGTTTCCTCGTCATCTAATTGGATATCTCCTATGTTTTGCTTTTGTATGTCGTCTTTCATGGTTTTGTAAGGGTTGTTATGTTAAAAATTATACTTATTTTCGATGTTTGAGCAAATAGCCCTGAATCAATCTTACAAAATCAACCACTAGGGTTTATTCCTGTATTAAGTTATTAAGCTGACTATTAAATATCCTTGCGTAATGTCGATTGAAATCTATAAGCTCATCATGATTACCACTTTCTACAATCTTTCCATCTTCAATTAACATTATTTTATCAGCCTTTCTGATTGTTGCCATATCATGGCTAATATAAAGAATAGAAACTGTTCTAGGTAGATTCTCTAATTCCTCAAATATTCCAATTTCTGATTCCGCATCAATTGAAGCTGTTGGTTCATCGAGTATCATAACAGATGCTTCTTTGTAGAAAGCTCTTGCGAGTGCTAATTTCTGAGCCTGTCCTTTTGATAATGACTCTCCCGCAAATTCCTTTCCTAACATTGAATCATATTTATTATCCCATTTCTCCACAAACTCATCAGCCTTACTTTTCTTAAGACTTGCAATGAATCTTTCTTCATCGATTTTATTACTTCTATCTAGATTACATATCATCAAGGATTCACGTAATGTTAAGGCAGTGTATTTATTAAAGTCCTGCATCAAAGTAGATAAATGAACCCACCAATCTTCTGGTCTTATATGTTTCAAATCAATTCCATCAACTGTGATTTTTCCTGAGGTAGGATCATACATTCTAAGTAGCAACTTAACAATAGTTGACTTACCAGCACCGTTTATTCCAATAAGACCAACTCTCTCGCCTGATTTAATTATAAACGATACGCCATCAAGTATTATCTTGTCGGTATCAGGATATGAAAAAACAACATTATCGAATATAATTTCAGGTCCGACGTCTGGTGTTTTAATAGGAAATTCCACAGGCTTATGAGTTTGTATTAAAGGTTTAACATTAAGAAAGTCAATAATATCATTTGATAGAGCGATATTTTCTTCCTGATATGCCATACCAACAAATAGGTTTGAAACCGCTCCAGAGAACTTATCTATAGTTTGAGAGTAGAAAAGGAAGGCTCCAATTAATATCTTTCCATCTGTAATATGTGTCAATAAAATAAATATAACAGCTATAAAACTGACTATGTTTATTACCTCAACTCCAGTATATTTCTTGAATCTCTCACCTTCATTCTTCTGCAATTTCTCAGTTGTCTCCTTAAATATGTTAAATGTTTTTTCTTTAAAATAATTTAAAGATCCAAATCTCTTAACCTCAGGCAATCTGTCTGTATTTGTAATATGTGATCTATATTCATAGTACCTTCTTTGATCCTCCCCACCTCCACTACTCCAAATACCCCAGCTCTTTTTTCCATATTTTCTTTCAATTAATATCTGAGGTATTATCGAAACTATTGTAATTAAATAAATTCTCCAGTCCAATAATCCAATAATAAGAGATGAGGTTATGATTATGGAAACCGGATTAATTATATAGAGGAAATATGAAAAAACTTCAACCAATGGGAACATTTGCCTTCTCAATGCTCGTTGTTTTAAATTTTGAAAATCCTTACTTTCAAGCCTACCTAGATCAAGATTTGTAGCCTGTTCAGCAAACATTTTTTCTGAGTTTATTTGTAGTTTATATCTCCAAATTGCATTCACATAACCATTCAATCTACTTAATAAACTCATTGCTGATTCAACTAACGCCCACAATAACGCAAGTTTAAAAACCATAGCTAGTCCAGCTCCAGGATTTTTAGCATAATCAATCAAATTGTTAATAATATCAGCTGATATTTTATATCCAAGGAAAGGAATTTGAGCACTAAGAAAAATAATAACAGCTAGTGATACTGTCAAAACTGGCGCTGATTTTATTGCTTGCTTAACACTGAATTTAAATACTTTTAAGTAGTCTTTCATAAGAATAAAATTTAATTAATATTAATCAGAAAATGTTAATAAGGCCGTAAGTCTGAAATGTTTAGAAATTATACCACACTCGGGCGAACTCTGGCTGACTCTATTGAACCGAATAAAGATAAAAACTCCTTTGTGGGGAGCTTCTATCTTTTTTAATTTTGAATGAGCCAACTGGTGTCTCTTTCTTATTATATTGTTTTGGTGATTCCGTCTTGTATTAACGCTTTGACCATTGTGGAGCCTTTCTAGCTTTCTTCAGACCGAACTTTCTTCTTTCCTTAGCTCTAGGGTCTCTTCTTAGGTATCCAGCTGACTTAAGTACACCACGTAGTGCTGGAGTATGCTTTTCAATAGCGCGGGCAATAGCATGTCTTACAGCTTCTGCTTGTCCTGCGATTCCTCCTCCAACAACCTTAACTGTGATTGCAAACTTAACTTCTGCTAGATCAAGTGCTTCAAGAGCTTTTCTTTGAAGTGTTGCTGTCTTGAAGTATTCAACAAGTTCCTTGCCGTTTACTGTGATAGAAGACTTTGTAGCCTCAACTAGTCTTGCTCTAGCTGATGAAGTCTTTCTTCTTCCTATTGTTTCTGTATATTTTTTAATTTCACTCATATTTTTATTTAAATTTAACGATGTTAACTTATTATTCTGTAACAATTAAGTGAGTCATCATTTTTGCTTTAAGCTTGTTATCAGGAAGCATTCCGTTAACTGCAATTCTGAAAACTTCAGAATATCCTTTATCCTCAATTACCTTTGACATAGTTCTTATTCTTTGTCCTCCAGGATATCCAGAATAGTTTTTGTAGTACTTGTCATTCTTTCTTTGAGAATTGATATCTGCTTTTGATGTATTAATAAGTTCAACTGTAATATCTGGAACATTGTTCTTTGAATATTCAGGAGTATTTTTACCCATCAAAATTGAAGCAACCTCTTGGGCAACTCTACCAATCTTCTTATTTTTTGCGTCTATTACGTAATTCATATATTTATAATTATTTAACAATTAATTCAATTGCAGCCATCTTGCTACCATCTGATGGACGACGATCAAGCTTAATAATTCTTGTGTAGCCACCGTTAACACCTTCATATTGTGGAGCAATTATATTTGAAAGCTTGTTTGAAATAGGATTGTTAGCAAGTCTTGCTTCTACTTGTCTCTTTGAAGCAACAGTTCCAGGACGAGCAAGTGTTATAAGTTCCTCAGCGTACGGTCTAAGTTCTTTAGCCTTAGCTTCAGTTGTAATAATTTTACCATGTAAGAAAAGCTCACGAGCAAGTGATCTCATCAGTGCTCTGCGTTGGTTTGTCTTTCGACCGAATTTTCTGTTTGCATTATGGTGTCTCATGGCTTTTCTTTTATTTCTTAGTAATTAATTATTATATATCTACGCTTATTCTTTAAGTGATAGATCTAGAGATTGTAACAAAGTTTTAATTTCTTCTAATCCTTTGTTTCCAAGTCCTTCAATATCAAGAATATCCTTTTCCTTCTTTCTAATAAGACCTCCGATAGTTCTGATATTTGCATTAACAAGAGCATTAGTTGTTCTTTGTGATAGGTCTATTGACTCAATACGAGTCTTTAGAGCGTCATCAAGAGCTTCCTTATCCTCAATTGTTGCAACCTTTGATGATTCCTCAGCAACTTCTTTTTCCTTATTGTGAGCTGCTACTTCAATTTTATCTTCCTTGAATCCGATAACGGCTCTTAGTTGATTAATCATGATCTCAATAGACTTCTCTAACGCCTCATGAGGAGTTATTGTTCCATCTGTTTGAATCATAAGAGTTAGCTTATTGAAGTCAGTTCTGTCTCCAATACGCATTTCCTCTACATCGTAGTTAGCTGAAATTATAGGAGAAAAAGCAGCGTCAAGTGCAATAGCACCAATATCAACTCTTTCTTTCTCAATTTCCTCCTTTCTAACATAACCGATACCTTGCTCGATAGTTAATTCAATATCAACTTCTGTATCCTTGTTTGTGATTGTAAGAATATGTAGTTCTGGATTTGAAAGAGTAACTTGACCAGATAATTTTATATCACCAGCCGTAACTGTATTTTCTCCTCTAACTTTAATAGTTACAACTTGAGCTTCGTCTGTTGTTAGAGCAAATCTTGCTTTTTTAAGATTTAGAATGATGTTAATAACATCTTCCTTAACTCCATCAATTGCTGAAAATTCATGAGGAACACCTGCAATCTTAACTCTTGTTATTGCTGCACCTGTTAATGATGAAAGGATAATACGTCTAAGAGAGTTTCCTAGAGTGTGACCGTAGCCAGGATAAAGACCTTCAATTTCATAAGTTCCCTTTGATGAAGTTTCTTCTACTATTTTTGGCTTTGATGGCAATACAATGTTTGTGTCGGTCATGGTGTTTTAAAATTAAATACTACTTCTTATAAAATTCAATAACTGTACCAAGATCAAACAGTAGATCTTGACCTTCCATAGTTGGCATCTTTAATACTGAGGCTGTTTGTTTTTCTGCATTCCATGTAAGCCATGATGGTGTCTCCTTTGTTTTGATTATTTCATCAATTTTATTGAAAATACCATTATTCTTACTTCCTTGTCTGATTGAAATCTCGTCTCCCACTTTAACTACAAATGAAGGGATTGTTAGTCTTCTTCCATTTACTAGTATGTGACCATGAGATACAGCTTGTCTTGCAAATCTTCTTGTTGGTACAAGACCTAATCTGCTAACAACGTTATCAAGTCTAGTTTCTAGAGCTTCAAAGATTTTTACAACAGGAGTTGTAGACTTTGATTCAATAACCTTATTAACGTAATTTGAAAATTGCTTTTCAGAAACGCCATAAGTGAATCTAGCTTTTTGCTTTTCAATCAATTGCTTTCCGTAATCACTTCTAGGTCCTCCTCTCTTTTTCTTTGAAGAGAAATCACGCTCAGCTCTAGCCTTAAACTTTGCTGTTTGTGTTTTTTCAAAGATAGGTGCTCCTAATCTTCTTGCTATTTTATATTTTGGTCCAGTTTTCATATTATTGTTTGTGTGGTGGGTTTATGCACTATTAGTACATAGTCCCATTTAACTATACTCTTCTTGGCTTCTTTGCCTTTGGGCCATTAAATGGAACACCAGTCGCATCCTTTACAGCAGAGATACTAATACCTTTACTGATAAATGCTCTGATTGCTGATTCTCTACCTGAACCAACTCCCTTAACTACAGCTGATACTTCTTTTACACCCATCGCGATTGCTTTATCAGCTAGAAGCTCTCCAACTTTAGCAGCTGCAAAAGGAGTACCCTTTTTTGCACCTTTAAAGCCGAGTGAACCACTTGAAGACCAAGCTACTGCATTACCTTTTACATCAGTTAAAATAACTTTTGTATTATTGTAAGTTGATTGAATACAAAGAATACCTGCATCCATCTTTCTTTTAGATGCTGCTGATGATGTCTTTTTCGCGCCGTCTTTGCCGGCTGTTGCAATTCTCTTCTTTCCCATATTGATTATAAATTAAAATTATTTCTTAGACTCTTTCTTCTTACCTGAACCCATAGTCTTCTTAGGACCCTTAAGAGTTCTGGCATTTGTCTTTGTACGCTGACCACGCGCAGGCAATCTACGGATATGACGCAAACCTCTGTATGACTTAATATCTTTAAGTCTCTTAATGTTTGCACCAACTTCACGCTTAAGATCAGCTTCAAGCTTGAAAGCTTCAATAACTGTACGAATTTTTGCTTCTTCGTCAGCTGTTAAATCTTTAGGCTTTTTACTGTACTCAACACCAGCTTCGTCTAGAATCTTGTGAGCTCTTGAACGGCCAATACCAAAAAGTGCCGTAAGGGCCATTTCAATTCTTTTTTCTTCGGGGATTGTTATACCAAGGATACGCATATTATTTTTATTTTTAACGAGACTAGCCCTGTCTTTGCTTGTGACGAGTGTTTGCTGGGCAAATAACACGCACAACCCCGTTTCTTCTAACGGTTCGACACTGTACACAACGCTTTTTGACGGATGCTTTTACTTTCATGTTTATTATTTAAAGTTGTGAAAACTATACTACTATAATCCCAAATTAATGTAAAGCCCATAGGGCACAGGTTAATAGCGCGCGGGTCGCTTCTCCCGTTTTTACATTATTTTGTTTTGTTACATTCGGCGGACAATTCTACCCTTTCCTCCGTATTGATCTATCTCGACAGTTACCTTGTCTCCGATAAAGATACGAATTCTATTGATTTTCATTTTTCCGCCAAGATACGTCATTATTTCCTTATTATCATCCAACAATCTTACTCTGAAATGTGTATCAGGTAGTGATTCTGTGACGACTCCTTGGAAAAGCTTCTTGCCTTGTTTTGATGCATCCATTTGTATAGTCATTAGATTAGCACGGTTATTAATCTTGCACAAGCAAAGTTATCCTACTGGCCTTAGATAGACTCATCTTCCAAAAAGGAAATACGGATATCTTTGCATAAGTGACACCTTTTGCACCCTGTAGTATGGCTAACGCCTCATTTTTACCCTTATTTTCAAGGCTTTTAGCTAATTCCTCCTTGTTTACAGAGGTATTTATTTGAACATCGCCAGTAACACTTATTTGATTGTCCCCAGGCGCTGTAGAGACATCCAAAGTGCTCGAAGAAAGGTTAATACTATAACTAAGACCATTTGCATCCTCCACACCCAAAATACCCTTTGAGCTTTCCGTTATAGATGCATTTAGAAGGGTCTCAGCCTGAAGTGTACCATCGATCTTAATGACAGCCTGTTTTTTGTCATCAGACAGCCTAGCCTCAGAATTTATGATCTTGTACTGTAAAGTATCATTATTTATTATAAGACCTCGAGCATCAGCTTGTTGCTTTAATTCAGCTAGCAAAACATCTCTCATTTTGTCTTTTGCATCACTTACTTGCCCACTCAAGTCCTTTTGGGAAATATTTGGCACTTCTCCTGAGTAACCTCCTGCAATACTACCTTTTGATCTACCATATATGGTCGTAAACTTGGCAGTACCTTTGAAACCTGGAAATGTAAAGTCCTTTGGACCAGAGTTATATTTGTCACCTGAAGCTTCCGCACTAAAGGTTGTTGTAACACTACCCATTGTAACTTTCTTTGAAACAGTCTTTTTTGCAGGGACCGTAACTGCAGAATTCAATAAATAAACTAATCCATTTGATGACTGTAATCTAGTGCCCTTTGTAAGCTTCTGGCTTGCAGTTGTATTATTGAATATAACAACAGTTCCTGTAGATCTTTTATCTAGTTTAATAGTACCAGTTGCTGGTACGCTAACTGAATCAGTTGTCGTCGATTGAAGTGTTTCTCCATTTCCTTGATCAAAGCTCACTCCGGACCCAAGTGAAGCCCTAAGACTTTCGGTTTTAATAGTAATAGTTGTTGAAGCAAATAAATTTAGTGCAAAGAAACAAACAATCAGAATTGTAAATATGAATATAGGTAATTTGTATGATCCCTTAAAAAAACCCCTAATACAACTTACAATTCCATTTCTTCCATTGCCGTACGCAGTATTCTTATTTGTGTAATCCGTAAAGTCATTATCTTCAGTTTCTGTAAGCTCTGGGATTTTTTTATTCTCTATCTCATGTTTATTCTCTCCTAGAATATGAATTTCTTCTGTAGTTTCATCATCAGAAATCTTACGGTCAATTATTTCTATATACTCATCAGTGTCATAATCCTCGACATTAGTTATTGGTCTTTCCAGTTTCTTTATCTCCACACTGGATGATTCATTGTGATCATGCTTCTTTGTAGCATTTTTATGAACAGTTTTTTTTACAACTGATTCTTCCAACATCTCGCCATGGTTTATCTTCTTTTCCACTTCATCATCACTAGTTCCTTTCTCGGAAATAGAAATATTTCTTATAGACCTTTTTTCCTTAGGGATAATATCGTAGAATTTAGATTTTTTTGTCATAACTTATATTATAAATATACCACGAACAAGACACTTTTTGTTAAGAGAATAACTTTTTGTTGTTGAAAAGTGCACCAACAACAGTTGAAATATCAAGATCTAGGAACAGGTTTGCACCACTATCAATTTCACACAATGATGACAGGTCTTTTGCTTCTATCGTTTCTACTTCAAATTTACCCTGTGTTGAGGCGAATTGATGATACTGTTCACTTTCAATAAACATCTTAAAAACACACGATGTACTACGTGAAGAGAACAAAAATATCTTTTTAGGCAATATACTACTTCCTGTGATTACATTTAATACTGAAGAGAACTGTTTAAGCCATTCCTTTCCAGCCAAGCCAACGGATGATTGAACATTATGATGCATTTGTTCCTCTAACTTATTTAGTGAACATGATTTAATCATAGATTCAGCAACCTCAGGGGACGTAAAATTCATTGATTTTGCTACACTTTGGAGTACAAAGTACTTACCAAGCGGAAAAGAGGCTGTGTCCTTGAATATGCCGTCTTTTATTTTTAGGACTTCAGTTACAGCAGAAGTTACATCAACAATTAAATAATCCTTAAGATCAGGGTGCAAATCTTTGATAGCAGAAAATGATACTACTGATTGAGAATGAATGTGTATATTATCTAAATGAAAATTATCATTTACAATACCTTCGATTCTTTTTATTGATTCTGCTCTTGCGTAACTTGTAATTACGTTTATATCTAGTGTACTAGCCTTCATTCCAATTGGACTATCTGTAGTATAACCATTAACAACTGTAGATAAGATATTTTGTTCCAAAGCTAAAACACTATCATTTTCACCCTTATGAGCTTTTGTTATATTTGACCTAGCTTTTTCGATCAAATTATCTGTAATTAAGAAAGGTATCGCCTCCTTCATTTTAATTACATTAGTTTCAGGTATGTACCAAGGTGAAGATAAGACAATTAAAGCACTTTCTGGTTTACCGCATTTCTTTTCATATAGATGAGGAAAATCCTTAGTTTTTATTTCCTTAATAAGATTATCAAATTCAGCTAAAATAAGTGTTTCTATTTGAGCCCTACTTCTTTCTGTATTATATTTTAATTTATTTGTTCTTGCGGAAAGAATTTTTGGTCTCTTGCCTTTTTCATGCAGAACCAAACCACCCTTAACTACCCCATTACCGATATACGCAATGATAGATGTACTAAATTTCATTACTAATATTATAGCACCCATTAGGTGATTTTGTTAAATCTCCCAGTAGGCGATTCTGCTGAATCGAATATTTTTAATAAGTTTACAAGTTTATGATAGAACTGCCTTGATACGTCTTATACCTTGTGCAACAGCTTCTTCCTTTTGAATTTTAAAATGACCAAGTTCAGAAGTATTCTTTACATGAGGGCCTCCACAGAATTCTTTAGAGAAAGCTTCATCAATAGTATCTCCTATGTAATACAAGGTAACCTTGTCTCCATACTTTTCACCAAAGAAATGTAGAGCTCCTGTTTTTGTAGCTTCCTCAATTGGAAGCTCAACAACATTTACAGGTAATGCCTCTTCTATTTTTTTATTAACAATATCCTCCACTTTTTGCTTTTCTTCATCAGTCATTTTTGCAGTATGTGCAAAGTCAAAACGAAGTCTCTCTGGAGTAATATTGCTTCCCTTTTGTGATACATGAGTTCCCAGAACCTGTCTAAGAGCCTGGTGAAGCAAATGAGTAGCTGTGTGATATCTAATAGAAATATCACTTGTATCTCCCATTCCTCCTTTAAACTTTTGCCCAGCGCCTGATCTTGATAAATCTTGATGACTTTTCATTTCCTCATCGAATTCTTCTCTGTCTACAGTTTTTCCAATCTCCCCCGCCATTTCAATTGTCATTTCAACTGGAAAACCGTATGTACTGAACAGAATAAAAGCATCCTTTCCGCTTATTAGATTTGAGTCTCTTTTTAGGTCTTCTTCTAAATCCTTATCGGCACCACCAAGACCTTTTGACTCAAGTTTTTTTACGATTCTATCAAACTCTTTCAAGCCATGTGAAAGTGTATTTCTAAACTTCTGTTCCTCGGCATCAATTGTGACTTTTATAGTTTCTTTTTGTTTTGCAAGACTTTCATAAATATCTCCGTATGTATTTACTACAGCATCAGCAATCCAAAACAGAGAACCCTTCTTAAGACCTAGGTTGTCAGCTAGTCTAACAGCACGTCTAAGTAGTCTTCTTAAAATGTAACCTTGATCAGTATTTGATGGAGTAACACCGTCTGATATAAGCATTACAGAAGTTCTAACGTGATCTGCAACAATTCTTTTTGCTCTAAGTGCATTAAAACCATTATCAATACTTGCATTTGGTGTGACGTCGGTTATCAACTCTTCAATTTTTGCAAAGATATCATCAAAAAGATCTGTCTCATAGAAATTATTCTTACCTTCAAGGACCATGGCAAATCTTTCAAATCCAGCCCCTGTATCAACATTCTTATTTGCTAATTTACCAATAATTTCACCATCCTTCTTTTCAAATTCCATGAAAACATTATTCCAAATTTCAACAAGCTCTTGTGCAGAATCTGCCTTTACAAAATCTTCATGAGAAAGACCTTCTGTGTGAGTGTTTGTAAGATCGTAAAAAATTTCAGTGTCAGCTCCACATGGACCATTATCCCCCGCACTCCACCAATTATTCTTTTCAGGAAGGAAGAATATTCTGTTTCCCTTGATTCCATTTTTATCAAAAATTTCTTTCCAAATACCAGCACTTTCTTCGTCCTTTGGAGCATCCTTGTTTCCTTCAAAACATGTGACGTATAGTCTGTTAGCATCAAGACCAAAACCTTCCTCTGATGTAAGAAGCTCAAAACTCCAATTAATAGACTCCTTTTTAAAATAGTCTCCCAGTGACCAATTACCCATCATTTCAAAAAAAGTAGCGTGAGTGTTGTCACCCACTTCTTCAAGGTCAATAGTTCTCACACATTTTTGAATACTACAAAGACGAGTTCCAAGAGGATGCTTTTCACCCAATAGATATGGCACCAAAGGTTGCATACCGGCAGTATTAAATAGAACAGAAGGGTCATTTTCAGGAACTAGGGATGTACTGGGTAACACCGCATGACCTCTTTTTGCAAAAAAGTCTAAATACTTTTGACGAATTTCTCTTGATTTCATGACATTCAATATAGCATAATTTGGGTTGTCGGCAAAATGACAGGAACCGCATCTAGTGAACACATAATGCATCCATTTTACCCTACCTACTTCTTCCTTGTCTTATTTATCTTCTTAATAATCTCCTCATATTTCTTAACGTCCTCAGCTATTGCATCAAGTCCTGTTTGAATGAACTTTGGGTCTGCAATGTCTATTCCTGTTTTTAGAAAAATATCTCTAGGTGACATTGATTGTCCTGCTCTTAGGAAGTCCTCAACTTTTTCAATAAAGGAATTATCTACCTTATATTTTGCACATAGTGATCTACTAATAATTTGCCCCAATGCGTAACTATATACATAGAAGAAATATCTCAAATGCGAAAGGTATATAAAAGAATATCCATCGTCCTCATGGGGGGCAAGAACTGGTCCTACAAAGTTTCTTGATTCCCTTAGAAACATAGCTGCCATTTCTTCTTTTGACGCACCACCCTCTGTTCTTATTTTATTATGAAGTTTTAATTCATAATTGAAATATGATATCTGTCTAAATATCGTACCAATATCACCTTTCATCTTCTCATCCAATAATCTAAGTTTTTCTTGATCATTTTCTGCATTTTCAATTAAATCGTCAATTACCAATTGTTCAAAAAAAGTACTTGCAACCTCCGCAACAGAAATAGTATGACCAGAGTAAAAGATAGACTGGCTTTTTGAGAGCTCTGCGTGTATTGCATGGCCCATTTCATGAGAAAGTGTACATATGTCATCAATACTTCCTGTGACGTTCATCATCACTGCGGTTGGAACCAAATTTCCACTTGCGCAATATGCCCCACCTCTTTTACCTTTTCTTGGAAGAAAATCTATTTGCCCATTTTTTGCATAGTTCCTAACGTAATCTGCATATACTGGTTTAATTTTTTCAAAACCCTCTATTGTCTTATTCAGTATCTCTTCTGTAGATAGTTTTTTTGATTCACTCTTTACGATTGGTGCATATAAATCAGCGGAACCTAATTTTTTAAGACCTAAAAGACTCGCTCTAGCTTTAAAGAATTTATGTGAAATCCCCATATTAGAATTAATAACTTTAACTAGATTCTCTACCGTATCTAAGTCATTTTCATAATCTTCAACTGTAGCCTGGTATGCATTTTTATAGCCTCTTAATTCATCATCAATTTTCTTATCCGTATAAATTGCAACAAGCTCTGCCTCAGCCATATGACTTATTCCCTTTAGAGTTGGAATAATTTTATTATGAAGCTCGTGTCTTTCATCATAACCCAATTGAGACCTCATCATCATGGCTTCTGAAACTGGAATATCTTTTCCTTTAAAGCTAACAGTCTGTTTACTTAATAGATTTGACTGCGCATCAACCCACATGTCATATGTAACCTGGTTTTTAAGGTTGATTATTTTTTCCTCAGCTTCAGTAAGCAAATGTTTTCCAGATTCAAAAAGTTTTTTAAGATAATATTTATATGGAGCGAATGCTTTATCAGCCAAAATTAGTTTTTGAGTTTTTGCGTCTATTTTAGACAACGATAGAGTATAGAAAATCACCTCATTCCCAGCTTTTCTAACTCTTGCCATGAAAAGATCTGACCTTGCTTTTCTTTTTACGTTTTCCGAGTCTGTGTCATTAAGTCTTTCCAAATACCAAACAGGTTTTGCAAAGCCGGCTTCATTTTGCAACTTCTCCCAATCTTTAAGTGATGCAAGAATAGACTTAGTTGAGTTTAGAAATTTCTTATTTGAGTATTTTTTTGAAAAAACATTAAACTTATTTTCCATTAACGATATATCCACTTCGAGCTTTGGATCAGTATCCGACTTGTATAAAGCAGAAAAATCCCAATTCATTTTAAAGTTATTTGTTTTATTCATAGATTATGATTTCAATGCTTCTTTAGCTCTATCTAATTCCTCAAAGACAGCGCCCATTTCAGAGTAAGCTTTAAATATTTTAGCTTCGGACATTCCCAATTCTTTCATCGCTTTTTTATTATTGTATAAATCGCTACACAATATTATTTTTCTACCAATCAAGAATTTCTTATCCGATGTAGTTAGCGACGTCAAACAAGTTACTGGATGTAATTTATATTCCTCTATAAGATCTAACAAATTTCTTTCCCTTGGGTAATTCCAACTTAACATATTTAAATTACTGCACGTAGCGTAAACTATTGCGGTTTCTGTGAATTTTGTATTTGTGACGAGCCATCCTTCATCCAATTTTCTTGCTGGTGTATCTTCAGTATATTGGTACTTATTTTTAGACAAATCATCAAATCTTGCTTTGACGTAAAGCGCCACTTTTAAATCTGTTTTTCCAGCTAGCTCATTATGATATTTAACTTCAGCCATGATTAGTTTCTTGTCGTTCCATGCCACAACATCAACTTCATGAGGAACACATTTACCAAGAACAATTTGATCCGTTAAAGTTCTATATCCTTGGGCCTTAAATACTTCTGCAACAAACTCTTCAAACGGAAATCCAGATGGGCCAATTTCCATTAATGATCTTCTTAGTGAATATCTAGCGGCTGCAGAAACAGACATTTTCTTTAGCATCAAAAATGCTTGCTTGTATATCTCTGTGATATCACAAACTGGCCCCCTACCTTTCTTTTCAGATTTAATCTTTAGTTCCTCTGTAATAGTTCTGATTATTTTATCAGCCACAGTTATGGGTGCGCCTGACTTAATAAGTGACTCCTGCAGTTTCAATACATCAAATTCCTCTCTTGTTCCATCTGATTTTTTAATTAAAATTGGATTCATATTTATTATATTATAACACCACCTAATGTCTTCACGCCAATCCTACTACTATCTTTATTTTCTGTAAAATACAAAACAAGAGATTGTCCTGGTGTAATATTTTCTTGAGGATTTTTGAAAGATACCTCATATTTATCATCACCACTAACTTTATCTACAACATGAGTCAATACACATTCTTCTTTCTTTTGCCTGTATCTTGATCTAGCAAGACATTGAATAGGATGTTCTATAAGCATCTCTTTGTAATTTCCTGAGATGAAATGTACATCATCGAAAACTAGTCTATCTACCGTGCCAGCACCTTCATTTTTAATTTGTTCCTTTTCTGCGACAGTTATTGTATTTTTTTCAACATCTTTTTCTATAACATAATATTTAGGAGAATTTGCAGAATGATTATTCAAGACTAAGCCATGCCTCTCACCAATTGTATAAAGAAGTGATCCATTGTGTTTTCCAATAATGTTTCCTTGTATATCTAGAACATCGCCATCAGAAAGCCCTTTTAAAACCTTAAGCCTTGTTACAGGCTCTTCATTAGAAAAAGTAGACGTCGAGATATCAGCCAAAATATTTTCTCTAATAAAATCCTTCATATCGATATGCCCGATGAAGCAAACACCTTGACTGTCTTTTTTGTTAGCAACAGGTAGTTTGCTTTTCTCTGCCAACACTCGTACTTCACTCTTTTTTAAATGACCAATTGGGAATAATATTTTATCCAGTTGAGCCTCAGACAAAGTCCACAAAAAATATGATTGATCTTTTTCAGGATCTCTTCCTTCAAACATTTCTCCATTTTCAGTTTGAGCATAATGACCTGTTGCAACATAATCAGCTCCATTATCAAGTGCCCAATTCATGAAGGCTCCAAATTTCACTTCTCTATTGCACATCACATCAGGGTTTGGAGTTCTGCCTTTTGCGTATTCATCGATCATATAATCAACAACACCTCTCTTGTACTCATTTTTAAGATCAAGTGTCATAAACTTAATACCTAAATGGGCTGCAACCCTCATAGCATCTCTTCTATCCTCCTTCCATGTACAATCACCATTTTCAGGTTGCCATACCTTTATAAAGACACCTGTGACGTCATAACCAGCATCTTTTAGAAGGTATGCAGAAACACCAGAGTCTACACCTCCAGAAAGGCCTACAAAGACCTTTTTTTTACCTGTTTTTAAAGTTTTAACTCCTTTAGAGCCCCATGAGATATTCATGCTGTTATCTTATATATAATCTCTTAAATTTCAAGTGTTCAGCGTAAGTTTTAGAAAAATATGTTTTACCATCATTTCCTGTTAGGAAGAAAATGTAATCGTTCTTTATTGGAGAAATAGCAGCCTCGATCGCATCGATTCCTGGATTTGAAATTGGAGTAGGTGGCAAGCCTTTATTTTTGTAAGTGTTGTATGCGGAGTTCATTGCTAAATCATTAAGAGTTAAATCTGAAGATTTTTTTCCATTGATGTAACCAATACTACTATCCACCTGAAGTGGCATTCCATTTGTAATTCTTCTCCATAATAAATCAGCAACTATTTTCCTATCTTCAGCTGTTCTAACTTCCTCTTCAAGAATTGATGCCATTATTATTATTTCTGATTCTGTATGACCACTTTTTGAAATATCCAAACTGTACTTTTCAATTTTTCTTTTATACTCAGCCAACATTCTATCTACAATCATTTTTATGTCTGCATTTGGTGGAAAGAAATATGTATCCGGAAATAGATATCCTTCTTTTGAAGTTATCAATAATTTGTCATTTTCAGAGCTCGTGCTATTTACAAGGTTCGGAAATTTAGAATTAATAATACTAAGTACATCTCTAGAATTAATACCTTCAGGGAAAGTTAGTTTAATTGGGATATAACCATAATCTTGATGTGATAATCTGTAAGCAATATTAAAAATGTTCGATGGACTATCAAATTCATAAACCCCCGCCTTTATTTTATTTTGTCCTCCGTAAATGGTTATCATAAGCCTAAGTAGGTCTGCAGATCTTATGATTTGAGCGTCCTTAAGTTCTGTTGATATAGTCTTCATGGTGTCCCCAGAAATAATTTCAATCATCACTGGTTTTTCAAATAGAACCATTGGAGCTGATACGAAATAAACAACAATCAAAAGTAGCGCAACGATGGGTAAAGAGAACAATCTAAATAGTCTCCAAGCAAAAACCTTAGGTGATATATGGCCCGATGAATCAATCTCATTATCTATAGATTTTTTTTCTGTTTTTATTTCAGATTCGTTCATTTATATTTATATAATAAATCTTATTAAATTGGTAAGTTTGCTGGTGGTTCAACTTTCTTTGCTTGAACACGAGCCATTGTTGGAGTTCTAACAACACTTCCAGGAAGGTGAAAAATTGTAGCAAGCTCTTCTGTTGTCATAACAAACGCTTTTTGTTTTGCTCCGTACGGAATGTACTCTGGAATAAAGAATGATCTGTGTTGATATTCGCCAAAAATTCTTTGCTTTTGAGATAAAAGCTTTGCACCAGTCTTGTCCATGAATTTAAACTTTGCGGGAGACGGAGCGCCAACTGTTTTAAAGCCGTTTAAATTAGGAGAACCATATTGTCTGAATGATCCGTTAATTCCAGCAATCATGGATGGTCTGAATACATCATTCTTGGCTAAATAAAACGCTCTGATTCCACAATCAAATGGCAATTTAGAAATACTATTTTCTATTGCCTCAGCAGCTTCTTTTTCCGCTTTTGTTAATTGAAGCAATGCTGGGTTAATTGGTTTATCCTTATCAATTTTAACATCACGCTTCATTCTCTTATTTAAATCAATCCCTGCTGCATACTTCCAATCAACCATTTCAGATCTTGTTCCAGCCTTTATTGTTTCTTTAGTGTGAGCTCTGATTAAAATTTGAAACCATATTTGTTCATCTTTCTTCAATGATCCAAGTAATTCAATTACAGGAGTTATTGGGTCAACTTTTGATTCTTCTTTTGCTCCTCCCACCATTCCATGAGATACATATGTTTTTATAGGTAAATGTGAGGCTGCAGTTTTCACAAAGTTACATCCCCAATATTGATAATTTGAAGGGTCCCATTTTACATCCGTAGAGTAATCATTACCTGTTTTATCGATTATTTCAATATCAGGATACTGAGAATATAATTGTGTCTCAATCATATCCAAGAAATTGGCACGAGACCAAATAAAGAATCTAACATGACCCCCAATTGATATAATCTCAAGTGAAAACCAAGGTCTGACTGAACCATTGGTGTGCTTTGAAAAGAATTTTGTTACGTCCCCTCCGGTCTGGTATAAAGAACCAAGGAAAAGTTCCATAGCTTGAGGTGTCTTTTGTAAATCTTTAGGTGGTGTAATTTCAAGCAAAATATACTTTTGTTTTGCAAAAAACTCGGCTCTAGCTTTCTTTCTAAGAAGAGCTAGGAATCTCTTACCCAAGCCCATTACAAACAAAACAACAACAAAACCAATTACGATTTTAAGAAAAAATAAGACAAATATCTCAGCTGTTAATTGCGTCTGCATACTTAAATATATTATACCTTATAATAAAGTTTAGGTACATATTACTCATTAGTTTTATATATCACATATTTAATAACCTACCCAATAGGCAAATAAATTTATCTGACCTTAAAACGGCTAATATTCAACCCAATTTTTTGATCTACAAAAAATGAGTTGGCTTCACCAGACAAATAGTCTTGCACGATTGACTTAGTCCTTTTATTCTCAATTGTACTACAGTGCAAACCGATGGTATATGCATGATTCATCTCAAATAGATCTGGCGAGGTGAAGTTGTTAGGCTCACCGCTTAAATTACTAATTCTGTTGAAGATGTCGCTACCGTATGGTACAGAATATTCATACCCTATACCTGATGGGGATATAACTCTGGTTATAACTGGTAATGACATGTTAGCAAACTGATTTCTATAATAAACATTTAATTGAAAGTCTGCGAGTGAAGGAGGAAAGGCTCCAGATGATGCAGAGCTAATACCACCTTGCCCAAAAGCTGAAAAAATAGAATTAATATCATGGGTATGAAAATGATATGCTTTTTTTGGTTTAACTAGCCAATTAGTATTAGCCTCAATTTCTTCGGAAAACTTAATTGCTTGTTCATAAGTAGGTGGCCCAATCTTTCCATCCACACCAGCATTCCAAACTGTCACGATTTTTCCATTATTGAATTGGATAACCATTACCCCTGACTCTCCAACTGGTTTCTTGGATATACCAATTACGCCGTCAGGTAAATTATTTTTTGCTAATATTTGAAGTTTTTCTTGTACTATGTCTAAAGGAGAAGCGGGTGTATTAAAATTTCCTATATCCATAGGTAATGGAAGGTTTGGTAACGAACCACTGCAAACTATAGGGGTAGTGTGGTATTTTTGCATAGACCAAGCTACCTTTGTTTCAACATAAAAACCATAACCACCAAAAATATATCCAGCAGGTGCTCCAGCAGGTACTTCATTAACCAACTGCCCATCATCAGTTGTACCTACCCCACCATTACACCCACTAGGGGTATAGTATGGTGCAATTGCATACGCGCGTTCTTCCTCTGTCATATTCCCTGTATCAAGCTCATGAAATATATAGTCAATTGGAGTGTAACTACAGATACCGACTTTTATACTACTATTATCAACAGGAATCAAGGCATTTCGTCTCTCGTCACTCTCCAGGGCCGCTTGCATATTTGCATAAATCATAGCTTCCCCTCCTACGCTGGCTGATACAGCTTTCAGAAGAGTAGCCTTTGCATCAGCCTCGGCAACAGACCTTGGGGCAACAGTATACTTTTTGTCTAAGGCAGCAGAAAGAGCAACGGTATCAACCGGAGCGGTTGTACCTGTCTGCAAAGGTCCCACAAAGTTTGATGGCAGTGTTGTCGCTGTTTGTATTATAGAATTTGAATAAATATTAAAGTCAGATCTTCCACCTACGTTAACACCAAAAACGTATGTATAAGGAGTGGTAGGGGTTAATGGAGAGATTGTAGTAACTGTAGGTGCAGGTTGAGTATAAATATTTCCACCATATACAGCCCCCACCAGTTTTGTTCCAGTTGAGTCAGATGCAATTGATATCCAGAATCTTGCAGAATCATTTGCAGTCCAAGACACACCACCGTTTGTAGAAGTATAGACTTGACCACCAACTACAACTGCAGCTAATTTTGTTCCATCAGCAGAAGATGCAATAGACTGCCAACTTCTTGCAGAATCACGAGCAGTCCACGATACACCACTGTCTGTTGACGTGTATATTTGGCCACTATATGAAACTACAGCCGCTAGTTTTGTTCCAGTTGAGTCAGATGTGATACCCCTCCATTTTCTGTTTGATGCACGAGCAGTCCACGATACTCCACCGTCTATAGAAGTGTATATTTGACCACCATCTGTTGTAGCGGCTAATTTTGTTCCATCAGCAGAGGAAGCAACTGAATACCAGTTAGCCATATTTGCCCGAGTCACCACCCATGTTATTCCAGAGTCTGTAGATTTATATATTCTTCCCGTGTTTGCTGTTGCAATTAATTTTGTTCCGTCAGAAGATGATGTAACAGCTGACCAGGAATTTTCTACACCTCTTGCTGTCCATGTTAATCCACTATCAGTTGAAGTGTATATTTTACCACCATACATTGTCGCAACAAGTTTTGTTCCATCAGCAGAGGATGTAATACCTGACCAATTTCTGTTGGCTGTAGCATTGGTGGCGGTCCATGTTGTACCACTATCAGTAGAGGTATAAATGTATCCACCCTGTACAACTGTAGCTAGTTTTGTTCCATCTGAGGAAGATGTGATGGAAACCCAGTTTTTTGCGGGGCCTCTAGCAACCCAGGGGGTTGTTGATACTGCGGCTACAACACTAAATATTGCAGACTTAGCCTTGAGCAGTGAAGTTAGAGAAGTTAATGCTTCAATTGAAGTGGGTGGTACGTATGCAAAAGAGCCAGCAGTGATTGCTGCTGTTGTTTTCTGCGATGTCTTTGAAGCTATTTGATTAAGGAAAGCGTCACTACTTGTTGATGTTGTGATCTTAAGCATGTCAATTACAGATGACCCGGCAATTCCTGCCCAGTCAACGTCCGTTGTTATAGGAGTGCTTCCGTGAGTTGATTCGTACGATAATTTATTATATTCAGTTGAGTATGTGGAGTATGTATATAGAGCATTTAATATGGAGGTTGTTTTGTCAGAACAAGCTGTTGTTGTGGAGGTTGCACAGCCGTTCTTGTAATAATACACAAACATATCCTTTATATCCTTTGAGATACTGTCCATCGAACCCTTTATACCAGCAATAGCAGAGTTGTAACCACCCGTGCCAGCCTTGTTTTCAAGATAGAAACCAGAGTCAGAGAGAGATGGATATGGTTGATATGCATAAGCCAAAGTGAGGGATCCAACGGTTCCTCTATCGGTACCAATACTTAGAACCAAACCCATTTGATTTGAAATTCTATTTAAATCTTTATTGAAGATTGAACCGAGCAAGACAAAGGCAACAGCCATAGCAACAAAGGGTTTGTTGCTCTTACAGAAACTTGATATTTTGTTCATAGGATAATTGTAATACAAAAAAATATAAATGTCTTTAATATTATGCATCAAATTTACAGATTAAAAAATAAGCCTAGATTTTAAAATCTAGGCTTATTTTATTTTTTTAAATATTTAAATTATTCCTTCTCTACGTAATGATACTTTCCTTCTTTATCTTTCTTAAATAGCTTATTGTTTTGTAGGTTTACTAATATAGTATTTTCCTTAACATATCTTTCTTTAAGAACCTTCTTTATTATTTCTTCTTTAGTTAATGGACCATTTTTATCTAAGACCTTCTTGATAACATCCTTAACAACGCCACTTAGATATCCCCATTCACTTAAAGCGTATAAACCTCTTCCAACAAGAACGAATCTCTTGTCTTTTATAAGCTCATTGTGAGTCGTAGCAATGTGTGCCTTTTTATCAAATAGTTTCTCAATTTGCTTTGCAATATCACGGAAGTGAATTGGTGAACCATGCTTTCTCATAGCAAGAAATGCATAGTCTCTAATACCCTTAGTTCTAACATTTGATGAATCAGCTTTTCCCCATTCACCTAATGGATTTTTATCTAAATTTTTAGAAACAGACAACCATCTTTTTGCAATTTCTTCTGTTAAGTACTTTTGGTTAACATCTTGTAGATGCTTTAAAAATTCTTGTAAGATTTCTGATTCTGGGATAAGAGATTCATCGCCAAGACTTTGATATAGTTTTCTGATAGCTTCGTGAATCTTTTTTGATAGAGATTGATCAATATTCCATCTGTGCTTGAATTCTACATCCTCTTTTTCTTTTCTGAAATCTTCTCCAACTACCAACATAAAGTGAATATGATTTCTTGCTGATGCATCCTTAGATAGAATTGTAAGAAGATCATCTTCCGCAAGAAATGCTCCAAGAGAATCGATAACAGAATGTAATTCATCAAAAGCAGCCTTCTCTTGCTTGTAAGCAGCTGACTTTCTGATGTTGATAAGGGCAGCGTGCTCAATCTGACGAACACGTTCACGAGTGATTGAGTATTGCTCTCCAATGGCCTCTAAGGTCATCTTTTCACCGTCCTTATCAAGTCCGTAACGCTTTGTTACAACAAGCTTAGCCCTATCTGTTAGCGAAGATAGGAGCTTCTTTGTAACGTTCTTTGGCTTAAAAGCCAATACTATGTTTGCGGTAGACATTTGTTTTGTTAATTAATACTCTATTTTTAGCACATTATCAATGTTTCGTCAACTGTTTTGTCAACACCTTGTCAATATCAGATATTATATCTTAAACTCAATTACATCGCCGTCTTTTACTACATATTCTTTACCCTCTGTTCTAATTAGACCTTTCTCTTTTGCAGCCACGTATGATCCTGCGCCTATTAAATCTTTCCAGAAAACAATTTCAGCTCGTATGAATTTATCTTTAAAATCAGTGTGAATTGCCATTCCAGCGACCGGTGCAGTTGAACCTCGTGCAATTGTCCACGCCCTAGTTTCCACAACTCCAGTAGTAAAATAAGTTTCAAGGTCAAGTAGCTCATAACCCTTCTTGATTAGTGAGTCAACACCATCGTCATGTGCACCAAGCTCCTTTCTAAAAATATCCTTATCCTCCCCTTCTAGATCTTTCAATTCATGTTCGATTCCAGCATCAACTATTGTCCACTTAGCATTTTGCTCTTTAAGAAAATCCATAAGCTCTGTCCATCTTTCGTCCTTTAATTCGTCCAAATTAGTTCCACCAGCCTTCTTATTCAAAATATACATTATTGGCTTCATGCTCAATAAATGCATTCCTTTTACGATCTCCACCTCATCCTCAGTTAACTCCACAGTTGAAGCAAGTTTAGCCTCCTCAAGTGCTGCAGCGATTTTCACAAGAACAGCTTTCTCAGCAATAGCTGCTTTATCATTTCTCTTTGATCCACTCTCAACTCCAACCAGTCTTTTGGTAACAGTCTGTTGGTCCGCTAAAATTAATTCTAGGTTAATAACCTCAATATCACGTTTCGGATTTACAGAGCCTTCTACGTGTATAACATTTGTATCTTCAAATATTCTGACAACTTCAGCAATAGCGTCCGTCTCTCTAATGTGCGCCAAGAATTTATTTCCAAGACCAGAGCCTTCAGATGCACCTTTAACAAGCCCAGCAATATCAACAAACTCAATAGCAGCAGGTACTGTTTTTTGAGTTTGTGAGAATTCAGCAAGCTTATACAGTCTCTCGTCAGGAACAGGAACAACACCCACAGATGGGTCTATTGTACAGAACGGGTAGTTCTCTGCTGGAACTGATTTTCTTGTAAGGGCATTAAATAACGTTGATTTTCCGACGTTAGGAAGCCCGACGATTCCGATTGATAATTTCATGTTGTGATATTAGCACACTATCAGTGATTTTGGAAAATATAAATAGCATATTTTGTCTGTTGCTCCAGCTTTTATTGAATTGACAGGATGATACAAAATACCTTTAGTAAGAGCTAAAACTACATCCTTAGTAGGAGGAATCCACTTGTTTTAAAAAGCAATTATTTATTCAAGTAAGCTCTTGTTGTAGGTCCAAAGTACCCTGTAGCAGGAATATTATTTGTTTTTTGAAACTGCATTAACGCTTTTCTTGTCAAATCACCAAAACTATTACTTTCTTTTCCTGGCGAACCTA
The DNA here is from genome assembly GCA_037127815.1 of bacterium. Taxonomy (NCBI): domain Bacteria; species bacterium. The sequence goes on along the minus strand of JBAXXP010000002.1, from coordinate 21,260 downwards.
CACCATTTTTTGCAATTTTAAATCCATTACTATTTAGATATATTTGTAATGCTTTGACATCAGCATTAGTGTCCCCTTTTTTCAAATCTTGTGTAAACGAATGATCTCGTACAACTTCTTTTGCAATATTTTCTGTAGTCAATGATGTATTACCGCTAGGAGTTACTGCTTGTGTAGATGTTGTAGTTGTTGAAACTTCTTTTATCTTACTAATTGTTTTTGTATCTAAAATTCCAGTTTGAGATAATCCTTTATCCTTTTGAAATTTCATCAAAGCTTTTTTTGTTAAGGTTCCAAAACTATTTGTTTCTCTTCCAGGAGAACCAGCACCCCCAGTAGCTATTTTATAATTATTCTCGTTTAGAAATTTTTGAAGTTTAAGGACATCTGAATTAGAATCCCCTGATTTTAGTGTTTTTGCAAACGTGTAAACAGATACCTGAGTTACATTAACAGGAGAATTAACAATAGCAGTACTCGCACTACTTCCTCCGCCACCTCCACCCGAGTAAGTCGGTGTAGCAGGCGCTACAGGGACAACTGGAGACACAACAGTGCCACTTATCCCCGTACTTATACTACTACCAGAATTTAATGTACCTGTAACTTCAGAAGCTTTAGCTGTGTTATTAGAACATATACACATAATTAGAAACAAAAGTACAGTTATTATATTACAAAAATCTACCTTTATAAGAGTGTTTATTTTTTTCATCTTATACATAGTATTACTGAGTTTTAATTCCATAACTTGTTGAATAAGATCCACCAGTTGAACCTACGGGTACAGACATTTCCACAATTACATCCACCTGTTTTCCAGTTTTTGTTGCGTCGAGATCAGATGTTATATTTAAAGTATTCGATCCGTATACACCTGATTGAGAAATTAATACAGCGTTATCAGGATTTGATCCATTTGATGATTGAGCAGAATAAAAACGCATATTATTTACCGATAAAATAGCGCTAGTTCCATTTGACCAATTATCGAATTTCATATTCAAGCCGTTTTCTGCATCTGGAATAGTTATATGAAATAACCATTTCCAACCATTTGAATATGTTCCATCTGCTGTTGCATATGTTTTTACAGCATCGATTCCAGTTACAGCCAGATTCACAGGTGAATTTGTAATTCCAGAACCAAGTGCTGTTGCAGTTAGAACATCAGATCCTCCAATTTGATATTTTGTTTGAGTATTAACTATTCCATTTGTTGTTGTGGACATTCCACCTATATATAAAGCATTTGATGCTGAAAAGTTTGTTGAGGAGGCGTCACCTAGGGATGTTTGACCGGAGACATTAAGTGAGCCTGTGAAGTTTGCAGACGATGAAATTGTTTGACCATTAATTAACCCGGAAGTAATTGTTCCGCTTGCTAGAATATTTGAAACATTAAACGCTCCAGATACAGAAAGGTTTGTTGTAGAGGCATTTGTTAGAGTAACTAGACCACCAAGGTTTATACCCCCAGTTCCAGCATTGACATTGATTGTTGTTGTCCCTGTTGCATTTCCAATTGTAACTGTCTTTGCATTTGCATTTGTTCCAATATTAATTGCACCAGTTGATCCAGAGTCTAGATTTAGATTTCCTGTTGTTCCAGATGTAATATTTAATTAGATGCTGAAGCTGATGTTAGAGCAAGTGTTGTTCCTCCAGCAATTGATGTGGCACCTGTTCCTGATAGAGTAGCTGATGATGTGGCGATGGAGAAGCGAGTGCTTCCGCTTGTGATAAGGTTTAATCCATATGAATCTGTTGTACCAATAGTTGAGACAGCACCAAAGGCATTACCACCTTGAGTTATAGAAAAACCAGAAAGTGTAACAGCTAAAATTCTCCATGTTGAAGCACCGGAATCATACTGTATCATAGCTGTAGTTAACGGCCTGATGATTATAGAAGTTCCGTTAGGGTTTGTGAATCGATTAGCAGAAACAGAAGCTGAATCTTGGTCTGAAAGTGTAATGTTGTACGAAGAAGCATTCATTATATGAATTTGCCTACCGTCTGTACCTCCCGCAAGTCCAGTAAATGTACTATCACCAATCCCTGTATAACGTATCAATGATCCTGATCCAAGATTTACATTATCTTGAGTTCCAATTGTTGTATAATCTGTACCTTTAGGAGTGATAAAATTACCAGCAAATGTTGATGTTGCCGTAACTGATAATGAATCGTTAAAAATTTTATTACCAGCAAAAGTTTGAGTACTTGTAGAAATAACTCCTCTTGCTATTGAAGATGCATTTGGAATATTTACAACAAGGGTATTTCCGAGTGCAATAGATGTGGATGAAAAAGAAATATCATTTCCAGAACTTCCTAAAGTTAATCCAAAGACTGAATTTGCAAGCTTATTGTTTGCAATTGTACCAGTAGCAATATCTGCATTTAAAATAGCCCCAGCAAGATTCAATTTACCATATGCAATACCTGCGCTTCCTGAAATATCAGCATTTGCAATTGTTCCATCCAATATTTTTGTTGATGTAATAGATCCTGTACCAATAGTTATAACTCCTGATGTTGCAAAAGTTGCATCACCTGTTGCTGAAACAAAAGCTGGAATTCCTGAATTATCTGCTACTAGAAATTGACCTGCAGTACCAGCCGATGTGGACGTAAGATTTCCTCCACCATTTCCATATATAATTCCATGAGAATTAAAGCTTGTTACTCCTGTTCCTCCACGATTGACAGATAGCGTACCTGAGGTGATAGCTGAAGTATCAAGAGTTGTCGTACCAGCAGAAGTAAGTCTTCCTTGTGCATCCACAGTAAAAGTTGGAATAGATGCACTTGCCCCATAACTACCAGCGGTCACAGCTGTGTTATTTATAGAAAAAGTTACATTTCCAGTACCAATTAAACGTCCGGTTAAACTTCCACTTAAACCAACCCCTGTTCCCTGTACTAAATTTCCATTACCAGTACTAACTAAACAAGTTGGACAATCTATACTTCCAGTTGATGTTGAAAATGATATAGGACCAGAACCTGTAAGAGCACCTCTTGCCAAAACATTTGAGAAATATTTATTTGTAATACCTTCATTAATATTATCAGTTGTCAGAACTACCGCTCCTCCAGCACCATTTACACTAGAAACCGTTGCACCTTGTTGCACTCGGTCCCATGAAGAAGAAGCGTTAATAATCCAATCTCCAACATTCCATACTGAGTGGGCATCTACTGTTGTAGTTCCAGCGACATCAACAACATAAAAATCTCCACTCACTCCACCGACACCACCAGAAGTAAGGCTTGGTGAGTTTGTATTTGCATTCCATGTTCCCTGGAATTTTAGAGACCCTGTAATAGAGCTTGGAAGCACTGATGAATTTATTTTTCCACCTCCATCAAATAATTGAAACCATGTTTGGTCTCCTCTCAAAACTTCTTGATTTGTAGATGTACCTACACCAAGATCTGCAGCTACAATTGCACGGTAACTTGAAGTAGCATCTGAACCACCCGTTGGTCCAGCAAGAAAAGTATTAGCAACAGAGTTAATAAAGACTGCTCCAACTTTACAAACAAAAGATGTTCCATCCCAACTCAAACGCTCATTTGTAGTACAAGTTGGTGCGTTGATTTTAAGATCAGTTCCAGAAAATACCAGACTATTACCTAAACTTATTTCTCCAGCCGCTCCTGATGAACCAGTTGAATTACCCAACAGTTTATTTCCGCTTACATTTTGAATTTTGTCATAACTCACACTACCAGCAAGAATTTTTGATGCAGTAATAGCATTACTTGAAATTGTAAGTAGACCAGAACTAGAAAGTGAGGCATCGCCAGAAAGATTCACTGGGCTTGCTAGATTAGAACCATCACCAATAAATATTTTACCAGTGTTTAATGACGAAGAAAGTTTATCATTAAAAATACTCCAATCCATGCTTGAAAGCAATCCTCTATTTAATGATGATGCCGTTGGGAAGTTAAATGTGTGAATACCAGAACTTGAAACAATACTGAAATCTGTACCAGAAGAACCAACTACTAAAGTTTGGGTAGTGCCGGCTTGATTATTTAGACTAAAAACTGCAACACCACAATTTGTAGATCCCGGTGCGCAATCTGGCTCAAGAGTCTCGCCAGGCTGGTAAACGGTAGCATTAGCAACACCAACAGCTACTGCAAAGGAGAAAAAACAGCAACAAAAAATGCTAACCTTACGTTTTTTAGAAGCACAAGGGTATTATCCTTAACTGATATTTTTATTTTATGAAAATTCATAATAAAAATTACCTCAACTCAATCAAACTAATTACTATATTATTATAACATTTTTTTATGCTAATTATAATAATATCCATTTAAACTGTGGATAATTAAATCTTATAATAGCAAGGCACTGTTCCTTATTTTGCCTTTAATATATACTTGTTAACCAGCTCTACAACTTCATTGATTGGATGTTGACTTTTAACAATATAGTCAACCGCACCTAGGTTTAATGCCTCCTTTATCTTCTTGTCATCGTCTAGGTTTGAGATAATAATTACTGGAATAGTTTTCATAACTTCATCATCCTTTAATTTCTCCAAAATATCCATTCCATTCAATTTTGGAAGAAATATATCAAGTAGAATCATGTCTGGCTTAAACTTTTCTACAAGGGGAATAACCTTATCACCCTCCTCTGCAACCTCGACATCAAAACCATTATCTTCAAATTTTTCTCTAAGAACCCTAACCAAAATGTCCTCATCTTCAACTATTAGTATTTTCATATTATTATATTTAATTATTTTTATTAACTTTATTAGGTCTTCTAATTTTTATGCGATTTGTACTGCACTATTTTTGTCTGTTTTTTGTTCCTTGTAAGCCAACCTATCCTTTATTGTTTCTACAATTTCCTCTAAACCTTTATCGACCTTCTCAAAATAGTAGGTCGGTTCAAGTTCAACAACAGCCTTAAGTCTATCCTCATCATTTGCAGACAGATTTGTAAGAATAATAACCGGTACTTTTTTTCCCCAAATATCATTACGCAACTCTTTTAGCATACTCATTCCATCCATTTTTGGCATTAATAAGTCAAGTAATATAAGATCCGGATGATTCTGTTTTGCTAATTTAAGACCTTGTACACCATCATAAGCTTGAATTACGCTATAACCTTCCTGAGAAAACTTCTCATTCATTGTTTTTGATAATATTTTCTCATCCTCTACAATAAGAAGTAAATTCTTTTTCCCCTCGTTTATATCTGAATTAGTCATTATATATTGTGATTATTATTTTCTATTAATTTTACTATCTTATTTATTGTGAAATAAAACGTAGTCCCAGCTTCAGCTGAGGACTCAAACCAAAGCATTCCTCCGTTCACTTCCACAACATTTTTCGCGATATACAACCCAAGACCACTACCTGAAGGTTGCATATAGGACATCTTGCCTCCGTGTGAAAATTTATCAAATTTTCTAATCTTTTCAGAAAGCATTGGTTCTATTAAGCCGGCGTTATGCACTGAAATTAAATAATCATCGACCCTGTCTGCAATAGAAATATCAATTGTTTTGCTATTTTCAGTAGAGTACTCAATAGCATTTGTAAGTAAGTTTTCTAGTGCCTCATGGATTAATAAAGGGTCACAATTTATACTATCTAGTTTCTCTGGTATATGAGAACTAATAATTTTATCTTTTTTAAAAGCTAAAGGTTTAATTTCTTCAATTAAATTTTCAACAAGTTTTTTAATATCTGTCGTTACTCTATTTGCAATGAGTCTGCCTGATTCAATATGAGCTACATTCATAAGTCTCTTTACAAGCGATATCAATCTCTCGTTTGAAATATTAAGATCGTTAACTTTTTCTCTTTGTCTCGGAGTTAAATCTTTATCATCCGTCAGAACTTCTAGCACCCATTTTGTCATAGAAAGGGGGGTATTAAGTTGATGAGAAATGATAGATAAAAAACCTGATTTAGCTTCTTCAAGTAATTTTCTTTCCGTAATATCCTGAGCAACTCCAAAGAAAGTGATAGGCTGACCATTTTCATATACAATTTCCGAGCTACCTCTAATTATTTTCTCAATACCATTTTTGAGAACAATTTTATACTCTGTCTCCGTATTTAATTGCTTACTACCAATTGCTTGCTCAATTTCAAGTTTAATTCTTTGCCTATCATCAGGGTGTATTATATTCAAAAACTCCTCATGAGTTATTGCATTATTATTAGGATTAAGACCATATATATTCAATAATTCACCAGACAATATCGCTTTATTAGTTCTCAAATCTAATGAAAAATTACCAATTTTAGCAATATGCTGAGCTTTTCTTAACTCCTCAGATGTTTTTTTATCATTTTCCTGAGCGACTTTTATATTAGTGATATCTTGAATTGTACCTGACATAGAAACCATTTCTCCCTTAGTGTTGAATTCTAGCGCACCAAGCCCTCTAACCCACCTTAATTCCTTATCATTTCTTCTTATAATCTTATAGTCTTTGTTGAATATTTTATTTTTTGAAGATATCAAACCTTCAAAGTATGATGACATCTCTGCTTTATAATCAGGATGAACAATATCTACCCATGATTGAATACTCCTTTTATAATCAGAATGAATTCCAAATATTATATCCAGAACTTCTGAAGATTTCCATATATCCTTTTGATAATCAAGATAATAAGAACCTATAAAAGCAGCTCTTTGAGACTCTCTGAAGAAATATTCACTTTCTTCTAGTTTTTTGACAACATTTCTTAATTGAAAATAAGCTATTTTAAATAGATCATTTTCAATTTTCACAACTTCCATGTTATCAGAAGCAGGATTACTTTTTACATTACTATCATCGGTCTTATTTGGATCATCTTTATTTTTCATATTATTTTTCGTATTTTATTATGAGATAAGTACCTTTTTTACTCTAGCGACAAAGTCATCTCGATCAAATGGTTTTTTAATATAATCCCTAACACCACTTTTTGTTAATTCATTTAATTTATCAGCTGGTATATCTAAGATAGAAAGAAATATTACCTTTTCCTTCTCCTTAATTTTTAATATCTTTGTGTATAATTCCCAACCTGACATATTGGGCATCATGATATCTAAAATTAATAGGTCATAATTATCAAGATTAATCTCTCTTAATGCCCCAACACCATCTCTAACACTTACAACCTCATAACCTTCTTTTTCTAAAATTGTCTTAACTACTTTTTGTGTATCTTCTTCATCATCTACATGGAGAATTCTAACTTTTTTATTTTCTATTGGCATAATTTTTTGTTTTTATTATTAATTTACGTTTTACGATTTTATTCGTAATTGGGATACTAAACGTAAAGGTACTTCCCTTTCCCAATCCATTACTTTCTACCCATATTTTTCCTCCATGAGCCTCTACGATACCTTTGGCGATAGCTAAACCTAGTCCATTGCCACCATATTTCCTAGTAAGTTCATTACTAATCTGAAAAAATAATGAAAATATTTTTTCAAAATTAATTGATTCGATTCCGATCCCCGTATCACTTACGGAGACGATTAAGTTTCTATCTGTTCTCTTAATATCCAAATTTACAGAATTCCCTTCTGGTGTAAATTTAAAAGCGTTATCTAGAAGAATTCTAATTGCTTCAATTAACCTTATTTTATCTGCAGATATATTTGGTAGCCCTGCTTGAATAGAATGTGTAAAAGTAATTTTTTTAGTTATTGATACAGCTTCAAATTCCTTAACAATTTCTTCAAAAATTTTTGTTGCTGACAATAGTTGTAAATGTAAATCAAATCTCCCTGACCTAATCTTTGAAATAGTTAGTATTTCCATTGAAAGTCTATTGAGATTCTCTTCATTTCTGTATATCATTTCTACAGCTTCTCTTTGTTCGCCGTTCAACTCACCGTAATCTCCTGCTAAAAGAAGCTGCAATTGAGACTTAATAGGAACCAAGGGCGTTTTAATTTCATGTATTACAATCGAGAGATAGTCATCTTTTATTTTTTTTAACTCCTCGTTCACAGTAATTAATTCATTTGTTTTCTTTACCTTCTGCATTGTTTCTTGAACAAGTGCTGTGTTTGAAATTAGTAATTTGGCAATCTGTTTTGAAATTTGTATTGCATGTCTTTTTTCAATCTCTTCACTCCTTTTTCTAAGCTTTTTATTTGCATCAGTTTTTTCATGGGCTTGGAAAAGTATTTTTGCATTGGCAATCAACAACCTTGCTGCAATTTTTGCTTTTTCTTTATCCAAAAAAGCTACGTACTTTAAAAGATTTTTAATCTGCTTTTCATCCAATATTTTTTCAGGACTTTTTTTCATTTTAATAACTATCTGAATTAACGATTAATTTCTCTTATGTTATCGACAACATAGTGACTAGACTTCTCTATATCACTTTTCATGCTTTTAAGGGTCTGTTCTATCTTTGTCAAATCACTATCACTTAAATCTCCACCTTTGTAGTCTTTAAGTAATTTATCAATATTTTTTCTTATATTTTCAAGAATATTTATAACATCTCTTTGTGCGATAGTTACTCTTCTTCCTAATTGTCCACGCCAGTTATAATAAGTCAGAACCCCTGCTCCAAAGCTAAGTAGTAGAATAATTATTAAATCTATGAAAAACCAAGCTTGCGTAATCTCCAATACCCCTATTACAAGCATGGGCCTTGGTTTAACACTTATAGACTGAGATACTACTGGGAAACTAGAGGACATATTTCTATCGCGAGCAGTAGCCATCAGATAATAATTACCTTCGGTCATAGCTTCATTTATTGTCACATTCCAATTACCATTACTATCTATAGGTACAACTTGTTCAATAACAATTTGTTTCTCAGAATTTTGAATCTGGACAATAATCTCCACTCCTACTGAAGCAGTTCCACCAGCGACAATCTCCCCCTCATTCAAAACCACCTTACGATTAACATAACTAATTGTTGGGGATGCTATTGGTAATATTTCTAAAACCTCAGCTTGTGAAGTTGAATTCCCTGCCTTATCAACAGCTGTAACAACAAGATTATGAACACCTGGAAGAAGTGCTGATAAACGGTAGTTTGTAAGCTTTGTTGTAGTAGCAAGTACACCATCAATACGTATTGAATAAACATCTAGACCAGAGGTAACATCACTACTTACGTATCTAATTATAGGACTTGGTTCACCCGTCTTGAAGCCACTATCACTCGTTATCTTAAATGGTACTGGTGGAGCGGTATCAATTGCAATTCTATAATGAAGCGTAGGACTCCATCCAATATTATTTTGAGATCGAATATGTATATACCAAACGCCATCTGCAAGCGCTGAAAATACTCTGCTTCCAATTAGGGCTGTCGGACTTGCAGCAGGAATAGTTGTAGGTTTATTATCTAAAGAAATAGCTTGTTGAATTACATCAGAAGTAACATTCCACTTTGCTTGAAAACTAGCTGAATGATTATTCCACTTTGTTGCATCTGGATAGAAAGGTACATCTAGCCCAATTAAGGCAGGAAGCTGTTTTGCAATAGTTGCCTCTTGCTGTGATCTTTCTGCTTTAACAGCAGTGAAGTCAGCTGTAGCGGGAATACTTATATCTAGTCCTTTGGCAGTTGTATAGACATTACTACCAGTACCATCGCTTGCGGTAATTGCCCCATCTGTAATTCCAAGTCTTCCACTACCACTCCCTTTAACCTTAAAGGCTACTCTAAGCACCTTAAGACCAGAACCCGTAAAACCACTTGTTGCTCCTCCAACAAATCTAATTGTTCCTTTTGCGTTATCAAATGATGGTTCCTCTAACCAAAAAGAGAATATTGAACCTATTTGATCAAGTTTTGTCACTGACAGCAAGTTTGCAGGAAAAGAAATTGTAGCCTGTGCAGTATTTACATCTTGTCCTTCACTGTTTAAAGTCACCAGTACGACCACGTCATCTTTTACAGATGAAATATTTTGCTCCAGCGCTAAATCCAAAGTTGCAGCACTTGCATAAAATGGTGATAATAAACTGAAAGCTAACGCAAGAAAACCTAATTTTATTTTTAATGTTATTGACATGTTTTTATTTTTAAATAAATTGAATCTAATTAATTATCGATATATGAATCATCGAGCTAATGAGCTCTTGAATAAATTCAAATCTGATACATCCACCCTTCCGTCGCTATTTATATCAGCCCCCAGCTTTATCTTAGGATAAGTAGAATTGTAACGTGCCATAAATATTCCCCAATCTGTTACATCTATTTTTCCATCATTATTCAAATCAGCTTTTGTTGATAGAACTCTTATAACTTGAAAGTTTTTCTCAATGGAATAATCGGACGATTTACCTTGCGTATCGACCTGACGAACGCGCAAAGTATGTTCACCTAGACCAAGGCGATATGTGTTGAAATTTAGACTGTAACTACCATCACTTAATGCTGAAGTGGTCTCTGGGGCCTTAACCCCATCAAGCATCATTTCTATTTTGTAACCTGGCATTGCCGATCCTTCTATACCCATAAATACACCTCTACCTACTGATTGTTGCTTAAGACTGATTGTTGGCGCCATAAATATAGTGCTAATTAATTGATCATTTACACCAAGCTTAAATATTTTTGTCTGTGCAATACGATTGTCTTTATCATAAACAACTAAAGCAAATGTATTTGCCGATGAAGGTAGTTGCCCATTAAACTTAGAGCTGAAGTTTCCGCCTGATGAAACATTTGATCTTCCTCCTACTGGAATTTGTCCGTCTTGAATTGCCATGATTTCAACATTTGCTTGCGGAAAAGCTCGACCAACAAATGATACCTGGGGAGTAATCCACCCTCCACCACCCCCGCCGTATCCACCAGATGGAATTACAACAGTTTTGCTGAACACAACACTTTGACTATCAGAAACATTTAAACCAGTATGAGCAGTATCACTTAATGTAAGGTTTATTGTTTCTTCATTTGAATCATTTATTATTATCTGCCCAACACCGTTTATTATATCGACCAATCCACCTCCTGTGGCTCCCCCTGATGCATTCAAGGTAACATCATGTTGATAAGTTGTATCAATGTCACCATTATTATTAACAGCCCTAACAACAACAGTTAATGGAGAGCCTGTAAGAGCAGTATTATCTGACACAATGATAAATTTAGTAGCTACAATTGGTACGGCAGAAACCGTGACAGAATCCTCTCCATCGATAATTCCCGCAGAGCCATCTGGTCCGCCATAATTATCTGAAAGATACACAGTCCAAATTCCATTCTTTGTTTCATAATACCAGAAGGTAGCCTGAGAATTTCCTTCAGAAAAATTAAGTTCTGTCATTGGTGAGCCGCCACTTGCGACTGAGTAAAATGTTGTGGAAGCACCCGCTGCGTTTGATGAAAGAAAATAATGAGTAGTTCCTGATGTTACTTCATTACCATATGCATCATATCTAGTTCCAATGTATCCCAGACGAGTTCCATTAAACATATCCCCTGGATCATTTAAGGCCAGGCGAGCTGTAGCAGCTGGGCTAATCACTACGGTTGAAGTTGCATCATCTATTCCAAAACCAGCATCAGCATGACTTCCATTATCAGACGCATCTATTACCCAACTACCAGATCTAATTCCAGCAAACCAAACGTCAGTTGAAGCAAAACCATTTAGAATTGAGGCGGATGTAATTTGTGTTCCAGCTGTCGCTGCATTATAGAAGTTCGCAGTACCAATTGGTGCGTTGTCATAAAGATACACAGCATCGACCCCCGATGTAATTTGATTATCATATTGATCTTTTCTAACAATTGTATGTTGCGTCCTTTCTCCTGCGGCACTACTATTTGTCCCCGTCATTACAAATTTTGTAGTAGGTCCTGGAATAAAAGTAATTGACTTTGTCGATGTAACATCTAGTCCTGTTGGTGAAGTATCTTCTAGAGTAAGTGAGACCAACTCTGCCTTAATATCGACAATGTTTGTTGAACCTACACCACCAATAATATTTACGGTCGCGCCAACAGCCCCAGGTGTAGAATTTCCAGTACTATGAAGTGTTACACTGCCGTTATATGCCGTATCTAAATTTCCTGATACGTCCTGTACCTGAATATATATTGGAGTTGTTGAACCAACATTTGCCGTTGGAGAAGATGGGTCAAGAATAACAATCTTAAATGGAATGATTGGTATTAAGCTCACAACAACAGGATCTATTGCATCAGTTAATCCTGATGGTCCATCAGAGGTAGTTACATTATAACTTCCAGCATCTTCTGAATAAAACCAGAAATCCTTTGAATAAGTTCCATCTGCGATAGTAACTGAGGAAATTGTAATTCCACCACTAGCCAAATTATAGAAGGCTGTACTTGTACCAGTTGCATCATGAGATAGATTAACGATTAAATCTCCAGTACTTACAGTATTTCCATATGAATCATATCTTGAAACCGTATAACCCAAACTTGTTCCAACAGTCATATTTCCAGGGTTATTTAAAGTTAAAATAGAGGCGGTTGCAGGATTAACAGTAAAGCTATCAGACGCATCGTTTATTCCCGCTGAACCATCTCCTCCCATTGAATTATCAGATGCTGTCACTGTTAAGCTACCGGCAAGATCTGCATAAAGCCAGAAACTTGTTGTGGCAATGCCAGCTGACATTATCCTTGATGTTAACGTTGCCCCACCCGAGGATGCATCATAGAATGCAGTTGAGGTTCCAGATGGTGTATGATGAAGGTAAACAGTTACAGAATCAGAATCGGCTGTATTACCAAATTGATCCCTTCTGCTCACTTCATAAGCTAACCTTTGTCCGGCAATTAAATTACCAGGGTTATTAATCGTAAAGCTTGAGGTCACATCACTTGTCACAGTAAGGTCTACAGTTGCATCAACAACCCCTATTGGGCCATCAGCTGTAGGAGATGAATCTGAAACCGTAACTCTTGGGGCGCCAGTTCTATCATCGTAATACCAAACTGTGGCTGATGAATAATTATTTGGAATCAAAGCCTCTGTAACAATTGATCCACCACTTACTGCGTTATAGAACTTCTTCGCACCAAAAGAATTACTATATAGGTAGAAGGATTCACTTCCTGCAGTAACTAGATTTCCTAATCTATCCTGTCTGGTTACAGTCATAGCTAATCTAGTTCCAGCAGTCATAGCAGTAGTGCTGCCTGTAATAGTTAGATTTTTTGTTGCGCCAGGTCCAAATGAAATATCAGCTGTAGATGTTGCAATCAATCCCGTTGACTGAGTATCTGATAATGATAAGTGAACATTTTCTACAACATTGTCAGAAATTGTAGTAGTTCCAACTCCATTAATTATATTAACTAGCCCTCCACCTGATGCAGAATTATTTGTAACCAAAGTTACATCTTGTTGATATGTTGTTGCAAGAACTCCAGCAGAATTTTGTGCTTGAATGGTCACATAACTTGCAAGGTCTATTGTTCCATTTGTTGCGCTTGTGATAACAAATTGTGTTGGAACTATTGCCCCAGGACTAACAGTTAGATTTTTAGAGTTACTTACTCCCCCAGGTGCAGGATTAGTTACAGTAATTACAAGAGTGGTAGAAGCAAGTAAATCTGATGCTGGAATTGTAGCAGTAATTGTTGTTGACGATGAATATAAGGTTGTACGATCGCTTCCATTCACTTGAACAGTTGAGGAAGCAACTAACCCAGTACCAATTACTGTTAAGATAAATTGGGGATCCCCTACATTTTTAGAACTAGGAGAAATAGATGATATTACCGGAGTTGGCATTGTCTCGACAACGGTAAAGGTCTGAGCATTTGATGTGCCACCACCGGGTGCGGAGTTTGTAACAGTGATTGCAGCTGTAGTTGTTGCAACAAGCAAATCAGTTGCAAGAATGGTTGCAGTTAATTGTGTGGAGCTTCCGTATGTTGTGGCGCGGGCCGAACCATTGAAGTTAACGGTAGATCCATTAACAAAGTTTGTTCCGTTAACAGTCATTGAAAATTGTGCGTCACCAACGTTTTTTGTTGTGGGGTTGATTGATGTTGTTGTTGGAAGTGGGTTTGTAACATTCACTGTTGCGGAACTGCTTGCAGTTCCGCCAGGTCCTCCACAAGTTAATGTGTAAGTTTTAAGACCTGTTGAAAGTGGAGTAACAAATTCAGAACTGCTTGTTGCTTTTGATCCTGACCAATCACCTGATGCGGTACATGAAGTGGAGTTTGTGGATGTCCATGTAAGTTGTGACGATTGTCCAAGGGTGATTGCAGTTGATGATGCGGTAATATTGACAGTTGGAGCAGAGGCAATAACGGTAAAGGTCTGAGCATTTGATGTGCCACCACCGGGTGCGGAGTTTGTAACAGTGATTGCAGCTGTAGTTGTTGCAACAAGCAAATCAGTTGCAAGAATGGTTGCAGTTAATTGTGTGGAGCTTCCGTATGTTGTGGCGCGGGCCGAACCATTGAAGTTAACGGTAGATCCATTAACAAAGTTTGTTCCGTTAACAGTCATTGAAAATTGTGCGTCACCAACGTTTTTTGTTGTGGGGTTGATTGATGTTGTTGTTGGAAGTGGGTTTGTGATGTCTGCAGTAGTTATTGGCTGAGTCAAACTATAATTTGAAGAGCTCGTACCAGTAATGTAAAGTCCAGAAATAGCAACCGTTTTTCCTAAGCCTACATTTGGAGTGTCAAAAGTTCCAACAGCAGATGAAGTACCTAGGATTACAGAATCACCACTAACCACTCCATTCAAAGTAGCGCTACCTAAATTTAGAGTGCTTGATGCATTTCCATCGTAAATTTTATTATTCGCAGTAATTCCTGTAACTGTTAAATTTTTTGCAGTAAATGTTTGTGACACGTTACTGGAAGTACTTACATTATGTGTACTATCTCCTCCATAAACAGCAATAATTGAATGAGGTGAACCTACAACAGAGAGTGTTGAAGTTGCAAGGGTGGCTACTCCAGGGTTTGCCCCATTAAGAGTACTCGTTCCAATAACCACCGAACCATCCTTGAAGGTAACCGTTCCTGATGGAGATCCATCACTAGTTGGTGTGACAGTAGCAGTAAATGTTGCTGAAGTTCCATAAGTTAATGTACTACTTGACGTTATTAGGCCTGTTGTCGTATTGATTGCATTAACTGTAAATATTTGTGAATTAGAAGTTCCCCCTCCTGGAATTGGACTGAACACTGTTATAGAAGAAGTTCCAACGGTAAGCAAATCTGTACTTAAGATATCTGCAGTTAGTTGTGTAGAAGTTGAAAAATACGTTGTTCTAGCGGAACCATTGAAATTTACAGTTGAACTTGCAACAAAATTTGTTCCGTTAACTGTTAAAGTAAAACCCGCATCGCCTGCTGTTTTTGAAGTTGGTGAGATACCGGTCGTTGTTGGGATAGGGTTTGAAATAAAATTCCAATTAATATTATTTCCACCATCAACATTAGTCCCGCCAGTCGCGGTAACAGTTGTTCCACTACTTGCATCAGAATATGAAGGAGAAGTATAAGTCACACTTTGAGTTGCCGGTGCACTAAGTTGCCATTGTGTTGGAGATGCTGATGGAGCAAGAGTCAAAAGTTGTCCTGAGGCTCCATTCAAAGTCAAGTTATTTGAAACAGTCTGTTTTACCCCACTCTGTAAGGTAACAGTTCTAGCAGAGGTTCCTGTTATTGAAAGATTGTACCAAGTATTTGCATTATTTATTAACTGGCTTCCACCATTAAAGTTAACAGTACATGTTGAAGGAGTAAATGTTCCGGCGTTTGACCAATTTCCAACTACATTATGAGTAAGAGCAGCGCCTCCATTAAAAGTTGTACCTGTTCCAATGGAAACATTTCCTCCAATAGTTAATCCAGAAGCAGCGGTTGCTGTAGATGTTCCTATCAATGAAAAATTTCCTCCAATTGTTGTGACGCCCGTCATAGTTTTTGTACCAGAACCACTCAGGGTAAGATTATAATAAGGTACAGCTCTAATTGTTTGTGGAGCGCTCGCAGTATAACTTACAGTGTTACCAGAGGCATTAGCAGAGAAAGTAGTAATGCCGATTGTTGTGCTGGCAAAATTTAGTAATCCAGTTGAACCTTGGGTGAATCCACCACTTCCTGATAACGCAACAGAAACCGTAGTTGTTCCATTATTTGCAAATGTTGCACCACCCACTAGTGTACTCAAGGTCGATGCAGAAAACGTACCATTATTTGTATATGCACCTCCTGCAAAAATAGCAGTACCCGGAATTACAGTTGCAGTTGAACCACTAAAAGTTTTATTTGATCCACTGAATGTGTGGCTACCAGTATTTGCAGTAAAGGTAGTGGCATTATTTACAATATTTCCATTGATAGTAACAGACGCAACACCTGTCTCATTCCAAACACTACCAGCGTTTAATATGACATTACCTGAAAATGTTTTACTTCCTGTATTAGCAAGTGTTAAGTTTCCAGAAACTGTTGTTGTACCTGTAACACCAAGTGTCCATGTACTAGTAACTCCTGTTGCAAATGTCGTTCCAGAATTTATATTAAGATTACCACCAACTGTCATTGCAGCTGTGGTAGTTTTTGTATTACTTCCGGATGCTGTTAAGCTATAATAATTGTACGGACCGATATTTTGTGCTCCTGATGCATTGTAATTCACAATACTACTTCCGGCAGTGAAGGTTCCAGTTGCCCCGCTCAAAAAAGTACCTCCTGCATTTAACGTTCCCGCTCCAGAAAATATAATTCTGGAGGCAACGCCAGCAGAAGTTATGTTCCCAGATACTGTGACTATTCCAGTGGATACATTTATATCCGTAGTATTTGTCGTGCCAGTTGTACCTAAAAGAGAAATTGAACCGGCAGTCAAGCTTCCACTACCAACATCAATTTTTTTAATTTTATTCGATGAAGGTAATCCTATGCTAATTAAACCTGTTATAGTTAATGTGTTAGATCCACTTATGTTTATCGCGTTTGATTTATTACCTGCAGTAAATGTGACGGTAGAAGCTACTGCAGTAGTATCAACTGTTACATTTACACCTGTCGTGTTAGGTATAACAACATCATCAGTTGAAAGCGGAACACGTCCACAAGACCATGTCCCAACAGCGCTCCAATTACCAGCGCTTGCAGTACAAGTTGCAGCATCAACTACCTGCGGTAAGAAAATGAATAATGAAAAAACAGAAACAAATCCAAATATTATATAAGAGATTCTTTTTTTATAGTTTAAATTCATAGTTTTACAATAAAAGCCCAAACGAAAGACGTTTGAGCTTCTCGAGCTTCTATGATTTACCCCTGATTTGCGCTGTATAAATTATATTATGTATGTCTTTTAGAGTCAATATAAACCCTTGTATAAAGTACTACACACCCTCCCTGTCTCTCTATGATTGATGACATACTATTTACGATGTATCATTAGCGTATGAAAAAAGAACATATTCAAAATCCAAGAATTGAAGAGAGATCAAAAAACGGACCCCACCTAACTAAAGATGAACAAGTTGGTTTTAATGGCAAACTTGCTCTAATTATAACAAACATAGTAAGTACTATGTGGTGTGCATATATTTTTGCAGCCATTGCTTTGATCGATCTTCCAACAGCAATAATAGGAGGAACATCTACTTTAATATCATGGCTCACACAAACTTTCCTTCAGCTAGTTTTACTCTCTATAATAATGTTCAGTCAAAAAGTTGCAGCTAAGGCTTCTGACAAGCAAGCTTTGCAAACATATAAAGACGCTGAAGCTCTATTAAAAATACAAGACGAAATACATAGATTAATTGAGATTAATAATAGTCTTACTGAGGAGATACATGACATTGTTACAAAAGAGAAAAATAGATAATTTATATAAAATAATTTATAAAATAAAAAAACTGAGATTCTGCAATCTCAGTTTTTTTATTTGTAAATTACAATTATATTATTACAATCTAGGAACAGCTCATAATTACTTCCCCATCAATTGTCTCAACTTTTCTTGATGCTGACCCATAACTTCCATTGTCGCATCCATCTGGCTTTTACCTGTTTTCATCTTAGCCTGAATCTCCGTTGCAATATTAGTAAAAAAATCTGGATTCTCCTCAATTGCTTTAAGAATCTTTTCTTGTTCAGCTTCAGGAACACCCTTCATTTGCTTTTTAAGCATCTGCTTCATTAACATATTTTGAAAAAATGACATATGTAGGCATTATATCAGAATTAATTATTATTTCCAGCTTGATCATCTCTATTAAGGCTTTCTACAAAAGAACAAAAACAACTAACTTCATTGCTAGTTGTTTTTGATTTACTAAATACTTTGGAATAGTTAAACAGTCTGCTCTATCTAACTATTTAACAATTTGACTTACAGATGAAGTTGATGAAGTTGCAGAAACTGATGATGTACTAGTTCCAAGGACGGCTCCACTTGCACTTGTAGATGATGCGGAGTTTGAATTATATAAATCAGAATTTATTAACTTGTTTATATCAATTAATTCTAGTGCCTTTCTTGTCTCTGGACCACTATTTAACTCTATCGAAATTAACGAGTCTGAATCACTTAATGACTTAATAGATTGCTGTAGTAAAATTATTGTTCCTGTAAGGTCATTCTTTTGTAGGGCAACCTCTGCATCTTTTACTGTTGATGAAGCTGTTCCTAAATAACTCTCAAATAATTTCTTTGACGCTGTACTTAAATCTGTTAAGTTTTTAACTTGATTAACAGAATCAGTATATTTCAACTTCACTTCTTTAATTTTAGCAGCTAGTTTTACAGGATCTGAACCATCTACAATTTCCTTTTGTGACAATGTTTCTCTAACTAATGCGCTTGAGTTTATCTCTTGTCTGATATCCTGCATTAAGGTTGTTGCTATAGGTTGCTCGATTGTAGCAATCTGATTTTGATTTGAAACAATAGCAGGTAAAGCTCCCGTTGTAGTTGAGGTCTCGTTTGATGCTAATGCCGCATTCAAACCACTATCAGTTGTGCTTGCATTAGATGAACCATTAGCATTTTTTGTAAGAGTCTCAAGTATTAGTTCATGAGTTTTTAGGGACGCTTCAAAATTAACGGAAACTTCCTGTGCTATTGAAATGTTGTTTGAAGCAACTAATGATGCAACACTATTCTTTACGTCAGTGGCGTTTTTGCTTAGCTGATCTTGTATGATTAATTTTTTATCATCAGTCAACTGACCTTGTGACGATAGTATAACAGCCTCCTGCAGTCTTCTTTCTGTTGTTTCAACAGCAAGACGAGCTTTTGCCTCTGGAGTAACCGCAACCATGCCCTTTACCTGCTCATTTACATTAACCTTTAATGAATACAATGAATCACCAGGAAGTGCATTTTCTGCAGCAGCAGAAAAACCACCAGTAACACAAAGTAATAAAACTATAACTAGCGATGGGACAAATTTTCTTTGTTTAAAATATATAAAAATATCCGAAGCAAAATTGCTACTGAACATTTTACTATCGAAAACTAACTTATTAGAAAATGGAGAAAGAACAGGGGTGCTATGAAATTCTGAAGAAACAGCCTCAATCTTATCAACAACAAGAAGAATACGCTTAAAAACGTCTCTCTTGTCATCTGCTGACATATGAACGTTTGATAGGTGTCCTTTTAAATTGTTAATCTTTTTTTCAATCATGGTTTTATTTTTCTTCCTCAATATTGAGAGATTGCCTTAATTGTTTAAGCAATCTGTGCACCTTTACAGCAATAGTATTTGATCTTTCTCCTACTACTTCTGCGATATCATCAAACGAAAGCCCTTCTACATATCTCATGAACATTATATTTCTATCCTCCTCACCCAGTTCATTTATTGCCTTTAATACTGCTTCTGACTCATGTCTTTCAAACTCATTTTTCTCTGGCTCATAAATTGGCTCGAAACCATCTTCCGCCAATGTATCCAAAGAGAAAGTTTTGCGTTTTCTATAGAGATCAATAATTGTATTTAGAGCGATTCTGTAAAGAAGTGCTTTTACATTCTGTAACTCGCTTTCTGCTGAAATGTACTCCCAAAACTTAACGAATGTGTCTTGGACAACATCCTTGGCTTTTTCCGTGTCTGAGAGCTTAAAATATGCGTATCGAAAAATTGCATCTGAATGCTCTTCATAGGTTTTGGAAAAATCCTCCTTAAGTTTGGTTATATGTGTCTTTCTAGACATAGATTATGACGTTGAAGGGTTACCCTTTATTACATCATATACTATAATGGTATCACATGATTCAAATAAACACATCCACAACCAAAAGAACCCCTAAGAATAAGGGTGCTGGTAACTGGGGGAAGTTATCAATAATCGCCATAGCAGGCTTCATTTTGAGCATTATTTTTATAGCAACACAATACGGCACAAATGCAGACAATCCCCTTTCTTTTTATCTCAACCTAGCTAACCCTTATGTAAGGTATGTCACTATTAATCCAGGAATGAGAATAGCTGAAATTGGAGACAAGGTATCCAAAACCATAGCTTGGACAGATAAGGATAGACAAAGCTTTATGGACTCAGCACCTAGGGATGACAATGGACCAATGGAGGGCTTTTTCATGCCTGGATCATATTGGATAAATATAGATGCAACAGGAAAAGAAGTGGCGGACCAAGGGATGGCTGAATTTAATAAGGAGGTTGGCGACAAGGTTCTGGCAGATAAACAGACTAAAACAAGTGCACAAAAAATTAACCTTGAAACTGCAGTTAGAATCGCATCAATAATACAAAGAGAAGCAGCTGGAAAAAATGATATGAACTTAATTTCTGGAGTTATCTGGAATAGACTATTCAAAGGTATGAATCTTGGGATGGATGCAACACTTCAATACGCAAAAGGAAGTCAAGGAAATTGGTGGCCAAAAGTATTGTCAGCAGACAAAAAAATTGATTCCCCATATAACACATACTCAAATATTGGACTTCCACCAACTGCAATTTCAAACATAAGTATTGACGCCCTTAAAGCAGCATACAATCCTCAGAATACAGATTGCATGTATTACTTGCATGACAATAATCGAAAAATTCACTGTTCCAAAACATATGATCAACACAAAAATAATATCCAAACATATTTAATTGGTGTTAGAAATACAAAGAAGGTTGTGAACTAGGGAGGTTTGTTTAGGTACACCTATAATAACAATTACTATTGTAAATTGAATGTTGCATCGTGGTCCGTATTCTAGTCAATAGCTTGGACGGATTGGGTTGTTAATTGACTTGGCGTTTTT